>JBBSDI010000074.1:0-12661 GCA_038249585.1 Lysobacterales bacterium
AAGCAACTCGATGGCCTGCTCGGGCTTGTCGAGCGCCACGCAGGTCGATGCAATCTCGAACGGATCGACGTAGCGTTCGGCCTGCTGCGCGAGCTGTGCTTGGAGGATGGCTTGCGCGGCGGCGTGATCGCCGGCGGCGACCAGCGCGTGCGCCAGTTCGTGGGAGGTCGCTGGATCACGCCTGAAGTCGGCGAGGCCTCTGCGGATCTCGTTCTGCGCGGCAGCGCCGTCACCGAGCACAGCCAGCAACAGGCCGAGGGTGATGCGCGCGTGGGCGAACGCCGGGTCGATGCTCAGCACCCGGCGCAGCGCGGGGACCGCCTCGGCGTAGCGACGCGCGAACATCAGAATGGCGCCGTGGTCGGTGCCGACGATGAGCGACAGCGGGTCGATCTGCAGCGCGCCGCGGACCTCGCGCACCGCGCCGCCGACATCGCCGCTGGCGACCAGCGCCAGGCCGTACAGATCGCGCGCGGTCACGTTGCCGGGATTGCTGCGGATCGCGCGTTGCAGCAGCACGATCGCGGTTGCCGGGTCCCAGTCGTGAAACAGTGCGATCGCGGCAAGGCCTTCCGCGGCGCGGTCGGAATGCGGGTCGCGTCGTTCGGCCTCGTGGAACAGCGTGCGCGCCTGGCGGAACGCCGGATCGCCTTCGATCTGGCCGCTTATCGCCAGCGTGATCAGCGCCACGCCCCACCAGCAGCGGGCTTCGGCGTTGGCGCCATCGAGCGCGAGCGCGGCACGTGCCGTGGCGATCGTTTCGTGCCATGCGGCGGGGTTCCAGCGATGCCAGAGAAAATTGCAGTGCAACAGCTGCTCGCGCACCGCAGCGCTGGGCGAGCGTTGCACCGGTGAGGCTGGGAGCGGGATGAAACCGGCCGGCAGCATGCGCTGCAGCAGCGCAGCACCGATCGCATCCTCGAGTGCGAACAGCTCGGTGATCTCGCTGCCGAAGCGCTCGCTCCACAATAGCTGCTGCAAGCCACCGCCCCACAGCCGCAACGTCACCCGCAAGCTGCTACCGATGGTCTGCAGGCCGCCCTCGACCAGCAAGTCGGCACCCAGCGTACGTCCCAGCGCCACCGGGTCACCGATGTCCTCGATCTGTTTCTGCAGGTTGCCGAGCGGGCGCACGACCAGACCTGCGTGGCGCGCCAGCAGGGTCACCAGCGCATCTGCCAGCGCCAGACCGAGTCCGGCCTCGCTGCAGGCGGTCTCGCGGAACGGCAGCACCACCACGGTGGGGGTCGGCTGGTGCGCGGGCCGTGCCAGCGGCGGCTGCGCAGCGCGTTCGACATCGCCGTTGAAACGATAGCCGCGCTTGGGCACCGTCTCGATCCAGTTGCGGCCGTCCTGGCGCGAGCCGAGCGTGCGCCGCAGCAGGTAGACCAACTGGCTCAGGCCTTGCTCTTCGACGACCCGGTCGGCCCACAGGGCGTCGATGAGGGCCTGTCGCGTGAGCAGGCGGCCGGGTGCGGCAGCGAGCAGCTCGAGTGCGTGGACCGCTTTCAGTGGCAGGGCGACCATTGTGCCGCCGCGCTGCAGCAGGTGAATCTCGGTGTCGAGTTCGAAATCGCCGAAGCACAGCAACTGGTTCACGGACAGTTCCCTCTCGGCCCACGCCCGTCGGCTGCAGATCGATGCCGGTGGCGCTGCTGGCGCCGCAAGCATCGACGTGAGAATTTCCTGAGACGATTCTGACATAAACCTAGAGGCGGCGCCGCGACAACCCGCGAAGCTTCAAGCCCGGTCTAGCGACCTTTTCCCCAAGCTTGCTGCCATGTTCGCATCGACATCTGTTTTGAGCCACCTGCTGCCGATGCGCCGCCTGCTCGGCGCCGCGCTGCTTGCCTGCGTCGCCATGAGCGGCATCGCCCGGGCCGAGTTGCGTCTGGAGATCCCCGGTCAAACCTTCGGCCCGCCGTTCTACGCGCGCATCGAGTTCGCATCGGTCGACCCGGCCCTGGTTCCCAACAACGGCGAGTGGGCGGCCATCGTGCTGTACCGGCAGCTCAGTTGCGTCCCCGCCAGTTTCAACCTGCTCCAGGTGTTCGACGTGCCGCGCGCGTTCTCGTGCCCGCTCAACGACATCGGAGGCTACGAGGTCTACAGGAATGCACCCGGCGTCGACCCAGCGCCGTTGTGGTCGCGGCTGATCGGGCGCAGCGCCGTCCCGGTGCTGTTCGTGCGCCACGCCGAGTTCGTCGCCGCCGCCGCCGACGGCGTGCTGACCATGCCCGAACTGCTGGCACTGCCGTCGGCCAGAATGGGCAGCGCCACGCAGTACAACGAACTGCTGCGACCGAGCCAGAGCGCAGCACCGCTGTTGCACATCACCGCGCAGGGCCGATTCGCCGACAACAGCGGCTTCCGCCTGCGCTGGACGCTCAGCCGCGCTCCCGGCTCCGACGTGAACCGCACCCGAACCCGCATCGAGTTGCTCGGCCGCGGCGTGCCGCTCGGTCAACCGCTGCAGCCGTTCCCCTTCGGCGGATTCTGGTTCGATCCGGCGACCCCCGGCCAGGGCCTATATCTGCTGCCAGTGCCCGGCGAAGACCGACTGGTTGGCCTCTGGGCGACCTACGCCGGCGGCGTGCCGGTCTGGTACCAAATCGACACCGGCGCCACCGGTTTCGACGGCCTGCGCGCGGTGTTCAACGTGACCCGCAGCAGCGGCGGTGCATTGAACCAGGCACAGCCCTTCCAGCTCGAGCCGAGCGGCAGGCTGCAGATCGACTTCGACGACTGCACGCGCGCTCGGGGCACCTTCAACGTTGGCGCAGCAAGTGGGTCGATGAGCCTGCTCTCGCTGCTGCCGGCGGAATCCTGTTTCAATTGAAGGCGGCCAACCCGGCGATTGTTCAAGGGCATCGTTGAGGCGGCGAAGTTGGCTTTTGTCGCACGCACGGCGCACCCCCACACCAGCCCGTGCGATGCAGTAGCGCACCGGTGCGCGACCGCCCCATCCGGAGGCGCCGCGCACCCTATCGTTGCGGTCGCGCGCACGGCGCGCTCCCGCAGACATGCGAGGCGCTGCAGGAGCGCACCTTGTGCGCGTCCGTCCCGTCCGGATGCGCCGCGCCACCGATCGTTGCGGTCGCGCGCACGGCGCGCTCCCGCAGACATGCGAGGCGCCGCAGGAGCGCACCCCGTGCGCGACCGTCCCGTCCGGCGCGACCGCGTAGCCGATCGCTGCGGCCACGTTGAACGACCCCCGTCTTGCAGCCACAATAGAGCCTGCTCGCGGCGATTTCTGCGCTGACCATCGAAAAGGTCTTTTCTGATGCCCATCATCGTGCGCCACAGCGAGGCGCGAGACATCGAGGCGATCCGGGCGATCTATTCGCAGCCGGGCAACGTGGCGAGCACGCTGCAGTTGCCGTTTCCCTCGGCCGAACTGTGGGAGCAACGGCTCGCGCGGCGGCACGAGAACTTCTACAGTCTGGTCGCGTGCTCGGCCGAGCGGGTGCTCGGCCAGATCGGCATCGAGGTGTTTGCAGCGGCGCGCCGCAAGCACGCGGCCAATATCGGACTGGCGGTCGATGCGCAGTCGCGCCGATCTGGCGTGGGTGCGGCCCTTGTCGGTGCCGCGCTCGAGTTGTGTCACGGCTGGCTCGCGGTGACCCGGGTCGAGTTGGAAACCTACACCGACAATGCCGCTGCCATCGGCCTTTTCGAAGCGCACGGATTTACGGTCGAGGGCCGGGCAATCGACTACGCGTTTCGCGCAGGGCAATATGTCGATGTGCTGCTGATGGCGCACTGCGTGCGCATCAAGCCTTGAGTACCGAGCGATCGCATTCGAGCATTGCAGTCCCCGACTACGGTCGCGTTCGTGTGCACGGCGATTCCGTCGCCTCCACCAAACGACGCCGAATCCGACGCGCAAGCTGACCGACCTGCAGGATCGCAATCGCGCCTGGGCCGATGCCATGGTGGCCGCCGACCCGCCGTATTTCTCGCGCATGTCGCACCGGCAGGCACCGAAGTACCGGTGGATCGGATGCTCCGATTCGCGCGTGCCCGCCAATCAGATCACCGGTCTGAATCCCGGTGAGGTGTTCGTGCATCGCACCGTGGGCAACGGGGTCGTGCATGCGGATTCGAACTGCCTCGCCGCGATCCAGTTCGCGGTCGACCTGCTCAAGGTCGAGCACATCATCGTGTGCGGACACTACGACTGCTCCGGCGTGCAGGCCTCGCTGGACGGCCGCCGCGTGGGACTGGCCGACAACTGGCTGCGCCACGTCGTCGATGTGGCCAACAAGCACCACGCGGCGCTGCACGCGGTAGCGCCCGCCGCGCGCTACGACCTGCTGTGCGACTTGAACGTGATCGAGCAGGTGGAGAACGTGTGTCAGACCACGGTCGTGCGCGATGCCTGGGACCGCGGCCAGTCGCTGACCGTGCACGGCTGGGTGTACGGACTCACCGATGGCCGCCTGCACGATCTCGAACTGGCGATCGGCAGTTTGGATGATCCCGCGCAGCGCTATCCGGAAGCGCTCGAGCGCGCGAGCCGGCGCGTTCGCTGACCAATCCCGCGCGCTCGCCCATGCCAGCAAACACTGCGGGCACTCCATTCGGTGTGAGCGTCCGGGCGTCGATCAAGCCGCCCTCGCGCAGCCGATAGGCGCCGTCATCGCGGGATCGGGACAGCCCGCATCCCGACATCGCGTCGTGAAGCGGCCCGCCAGGACGCCAAACCGATTGATGCACCGCAGCACATGTGCGCCGCGTACGATCGCCCGCCGCGCGCACCATCCGTCATTTCAGCGGTCTACCATCGAAGTCCGCCGTGCTGCACTGCACCCGCCATGCGCGATTCAACAAAGCTATCGAACCCATCGATAGAATCGCTTTGATCGATCAGCTTCCAGCAGCTAGCGTGATCCACACAGCGAACTGCGCTCAACCGAGGAGAGAATCATGGCAGGGGATATGAAGTGTCCGTTTCCAAGCGGTATCAGCACCCAATCCGTGGCGGGTGCGCGCACCAACGCCGACTGGTGGCCCGAGCAGCTCAACGTCAAGGTGTTGGCCCAGCACTCGGCCAAGTCCAATCCGATGGGCGAGGCATTCGACTATGCCAAGGAGTTCAAGACCCTCGACCTGCATGCGGTGGTCACCGACCTGCGTGCGCTGATGACCGAGTCGCAGGAATGGTGGCCCGCCGATTACGGCCACTATGGTCCGTTCTTCGTACGCATGACCTGGCACTCGGCGGGCACCTACCGCATCGCCGACGGTCGCGGCGGCGCCGGTAACGGCGCGCAGCGCTTCGCGCCGGAGAACAGCTGGCCGGACAATGGCAACCTCGACAAGGCGCGCCGCCTGCTGTGGCCGATCAAGCAGAAGTACGGGCGCAAGCTGTCGTGGGCAGACCTGCTGGTGCTCACCGGCAACGTTGCGATGGAGACCATGGGATTCAAGACCTTCGGTTTCGGCGGCGGTCGCGCCGACATCTGGGAATCCGAGGACGACATCTATTGGGGTCCCGAAGGCAAATGGCTGGCCGACGAGCGCTACAGCGGCGAGCGCGATCTGGGCAACCCGCTGGCAGCCGTGCAGATGGGCCTGATCTATGTCAACCCGGAAGGTCCCAACGGCCGACCCGATGCGCTCGGATCGGCGCGCGACATCCGCGAGACCTTCGCCCGCATGGCGATGAATGATGAAGAGACCGTCGCACTCACCGCTGGCGGCCACACCTTCGGCAAGGCGCACGGTGCGGGCGACGCGGGCAACGTGGGGCGCGAGCCCGAAGCCGGCGAGATCGAGGCGCAGGGCTTCGGTTGGCTCAGCACCTTCCGCAGCGGCAAAGGTGTCGACGCGATCACCAGCGGTATCGAAGGCGCCTGGACGCCGACGCCGACCACCTGGGACAACAGCTATTTCGAGACGCTGTTCGGTTACGAGTGGGAACTGACCAAGAGCCCTGCCGGCGCGCACCAATGGAAGCCCAAGGGCGATGCGGGAGCCGGCACCGTGCCCGACGCGCACGATCCGAACTTGCGTCATGCGCCGATGATGACCACGGCCGACATGGCGATGCGCGTGGATCCGATCTACGAGAAGATCTCGCGGCGCTTTCTGGCCAATCCGCAGGAACTTGCGGACGCCTTCGCGCGCGCATGGTTCAAGCTCACCCATCGCGACATGGGTCCTCGCGCACGCTACCTCGGACCGCTGGTGCCGCAGGAAGTGCTGATCTGGCAGGATCCGGTCCCCGCGGTCGACCATCCGCTGGTCGATGCGCGCGACATCGCCGTCCTCAAGACGAAGCTGCTCGCCACCGGTCTGACGATCCCGCAACTGGTCAACACCGCATGGGCGTCGGCGGCGACCTTCCGCGGCAGCGACAAGCGTGGTGGCGCCAACGGTGCGCGGATCCGCCTTGCACCGCAGAAGGACTGGGCGGTCAACCAGCCCGCGGAACTGGCAACGGTGCTGTCGACGCTGGCGTCGATCCAGCAGGACTTCAACGCAGCGCAGACCGGCGGCAAGAAGATCTCGTTGGCCGACCTGATCGTGCTCGGTGGTGCGGCAGCGATCGAGGCTGCGGCGAAGAAGGGCGGCCACGAGGTGACCGTACCGTTTGCACCCGGTCGCACCGACGCCTCGCAAGCGCAGACCGATCCGCACTCGTTTGCTCCACTGGAGCCGGATACGGATGGCTTCCGCAACTACGCGCGCAAGGGTCTGGAAGCTGCTGCAGCCGAGCTGCTGATCGACAAGGCGCAGCTGATGGGACTCACCGCGCCAGAGCTCACGGTGCTGATCGGCGGCCTGCGCGTGCTGGATGCCAACGTCGGCCAGGCCAAGCATGGCGTGTTCACCCAGCGCCCAGGCACGCTCAGCAACGACTTCTTCGTGAACCTGCTCGATATGGGCACCAAGTGGCAGAAGTCCGCGACTGCCGACGGCGTGCTGGAAGGCCGCGAACGCAAGGGCGGCGCGTTGAAGTGGACTGGCACCGTGGTCGATCTGGTGTTCGGCTCGAACTCGCAGCTGCGCGGACTGGCCGAGGTCTATGCCGCGGCCGATGCGCAGTCGAAGTTCGTCAACGACTTCGTGGCGGCCTGGAACAAGGTGATGACCCAGGATCGCTTCGAGCTGCATGCGTGATGCCATGCTGCCGCTCGTAACCGACCGGTAGTGCGTCGCCGCCGCCGCGTTCGGGTGATCCCGAACCCGGCGGCGGACGCCGCGATCACGCGGCGAACGCCACCGCGCTTGGGTTAGGCTGGGCCCGATGCCCACGCCCACCGCTGCACCTGCACCCGCTGCCGAGCCGCTCACGAGGCAGTTGACCGTGGTCGGTCTGTGGCTGTTGGCGATCAACGGCATGATCGGTGCGGGCATCTTCGGCGTGCCGGCGGAAGCCGAACGGCTGGCCGCTGCATTCAGTCCGTGGGTTTTCGTGCTGTGCGCGCTGCTGATCGCGCCGGTGATGCTGTGCTTCGCGGTATTGGCGAGTGCTTTCAGTGGCACCGGTGGGCCGGTGCTGTATGTCGGCACCGCGTTCGGTGCCTTTGCCGGCTTCCAGGCCGGCTGGGCCTACTACATCGCGCGCATGACCGGCTTCGCGGCCAACCTCAATCTGCTGGTCACGACCGTCGGCTACTTCTGGCCGGCGGCCGCGGGGCCGGCGCTGCGCATTGGCCTGCTGCTGCTGGTCGGCGCGCTGCTGACCTGGATCAACGTGGTCGGTGCCCGCGCGGCGATCGCTTCGCTCAGCGCATTGACCATCGTGAAGCTGCTGCCGCTGGTGGCACTGGCGGGCATCGGCCTGACGCAGCTCGATGGCAGCGTGCTGGCCGCAGCGACAGCGCCACCGGCTGCTGCCGATCTGGGCGCTGCCGTGCTGCTGGTGATCTATGCCTACGTCGGATTCGAGTCCAGCGTGGTGCCTGCCGGCGAGGCGCGCAATCCGCAGCGCGATCTGCCGCGCGCCCTGCTGTGGGCACTGGCGGTTGCCGCCGGCCTTTACGCGCTGGTGCAATTGGCGACCCGGCAGCTGGTGCCGGACCTGGCCACGGTGGAACGGCCGCTGGTCGAGGCCGGTGCCGTACTGCTCGGGCCGGTCGGTGCGGCGATCGTGGTGATCGGCATCATCGCCTCGGTCGGCGCCAACCTGATCGGCTCGATGTTCTCGACCTCGCGCATCAGCTATCGACTCGCTCTCGACGGCCAGTTGCCGGCGTGGTTTGCGCGGGTGCATCCGCGCCACGGCACACCGCATCTGTCGGTGCTGTTCTATGGTGCGCTGAGCGTGCTGCTGGCCGTCAGCGGCAGCTTTGCATGGCTGGCGGTGCTCAGCGTGCTGGTGCGACTGTTGCTGTATCTAGGCTGCATAGCGGCGATCCCGGCGGTGATGCGCAAGGCTCCTGCGAGCGGCCATACCGTGCGTCTGCCTGGCGGGTCGGCGTCGTTGTTGCTCGCCAGCCTGGTGTGCGTCGGCCTGCTGACCCAGGTCAGTCTGGCCTCGGTGCTGGCGACCGCGGGATTGCTGGCGGTGGGCTGCGTGCTGTTTGCGCTGGCGCGTTGGCGGCTGGCGCGCTGAGTCGGAACCGCGAAGCGGATACCATGCGCCGATGAACGCCCCTCAGGCGCACGCAGCACCCATCGCCGATCCGCAGCGAGCCGGCGGGACCTTTGGCGTCGGCGCGCAATCCGAAGCGCTGGCCTGCGGCGCGCGACTGATCGTCGGCGTCACCGCGCATCGCGATCCGCTGCCGGCATCGGTGCCGCAGCTGGAGGCCACGGTCAGCGCCAGCCTTGCGCGCCTGCTTATCCTGCATCCGGATTTGCCGCTGGCGGTGATGTCGGGACTTGCCGAGGGCGGCGATCGGCTGGTGGCGCGCTGCGCGCTGGCGCTCGGCATTCCGCTGATCGCGCCGCTGGCGCTGCCGCTGGATGACTACCTGGCCGACTTCGAGAGCGCGCAGTCGCGCGCCGAGCTGCACGCGCTGCTCGCCCGCGCGCAAGTGGTGCAGCTGCCGCTGGCGCCCGGCAACAGCGCGCAATCGATCCGCAGCCGCGGACCCGCGCGCGATCGCCAGTACGCGCAACTGGGGGTCTATGTGTCCTCGCACTGCCAGGTGCTGCTGGCGTTGTGGGATGGCAAGCCGGGCGATGCTGCCGGCGGCACCGCCTCGGTGGTCGGCTACCACCTGCATGGCGAGATGGCCGGACTCGACAGCGAGGATGCGCCGCCCAATCTGCTCGCCGACGACGACAGCGATCTGGTGTTGCACATCGCCTGCGCACGCGATCGCGCGAATGGCGCGGTCGCGCAGTCGGGGCAAACGCGCTGGCTCACGCGCAGCGCGGAGTCGCCCGGCGATGGTCCGCTGCCGGAGAGCTATCAGCGCCTGTTCCGTCAGCTCGGCGAGTTCAATGCCGACGCCCGCACCTACGCCGATCGCATCGCTGCACAGACGCGAAGCCTGCTGCCGTCCGCAGTTCAGGACGAGGTCGAGGTCGAGGTCGAGGTAACAGCCGCGGCGTGCGCGATCGATGCAATGTATGCGCGCGCGGACTGGCTGGCGATGCATTTCCGCCGCCGCGTGCACCAGAGCCTGCTGCTGGTGCACCTACTGGCCGTGCTGACCGGCCTGCTGCTGATGGTGTACTCGGAGTTCGACGCCGGGCGCGAACTGGTCGCCGCGGTGCTGGTCCTGTTCGCGCTCGGCGTGAGCGTGGTCAAGCTGGGCGAGCACCGCGAGTGGCATCGCCGCTATCTGGACTATCGGGTGCTGGCCGAGGGCCTGCGCGTGCAGTGCTACTGGAGCATCGCCGGCGTGCCGGCCGCGCATCGGGTGCGCTTTGCCTACGACAGCTTCCTGCAAAAACAGGACGTCGAACTGGGCTGGATCCGGCACGCGATGCGCGCGGTCAACCTTGGTGGCGGCGCCTATCCGGCAGGCAGCGATGCAGGCTTGCAATGGGTGGTGCGCAACTGGGTCGGCGATGGCGGCGCGGTGGGGCAGTTGGGCTACTTCCGCCGCAGCAGCGCTGCGCGCGAGCGCAAGTATCGGCATACCGAGGCGATCGGTCGCGCCAGCCTGCTGCTGAGTCTTGGCAGTGCGCTGGCCCTGCTTTTCGCTCTCGCCGTGCTGCCGCCGCACGCTGCCCGCTGGCTGCTGGTGCTTACCGGCGTGGCCGCGCTGTTCGCCGGCGTGCGCGCGGCGTACTCGCACAAGCTGGCCGACAAGGAGCTGATCAAGCAGTACCGTTTCATGTCGCGGGTTTTCGCTGGCGCCGCCCAGCGTCTGGCGGCCGATCACGCGCCGCTCGCGCAGCGCAAGGTGCTCGAAGCGCTCGGCGATGCGGCGCTGGAGGAGCACGCCGAGTGGATCCTGATGCACCGCGAGCGCCCGCTCGAGGCCAACCGGATCGGATGAACTGCGGCTGCTGGTAGTCGCGTGCCGCTCAGCCGGAGTAAGCTGGGTAGCAGTTCCAGTGACGGGCCAGGAACGATGTCCAATGAGGGGGACATGCCAGACGCTGCCGCGCAAACCACGATCTTTTTGAGCTATTGCCGTGCCGACCAGGCGCGCGCGCGGCAACTTGCAGGCGTACTCGAACAGGCCGGACTCAAGGTCTGGTGGGACACCCTGATCGAAGGCGGTGCGGCGTTCGCGAAGACCATCGAGGCGGCATTGGGCGCCAGCGATGCGGTCGTGGTGCTGTGGTCGGCTGCATCGGTCGCGTCCGACTGGGTGCTCGACGAGGCCGCACGCGGGCGCGACCTGCGCAAGCTGGTGCCGTTGTCGATCGACGGTACCGAATCGCCGCTGGGCTTTCGCCAGTACCAATCGATCGACCTGCGCGGCTGGCGCGGCGGCGCCGAGGAGGCTGTAATCCAGGCCGTGGTGCGCGCCGTGCACGCAGTGGCCGGTCGCGCCCCGCCGGCAGCGCGGCCGCAAACGCGGGGGCTTGCGGTGCCCGACCGGACGCGGCGCAAACTCATCCTTGGTGCTGCGACCGCTGCCGTCGTGGTGGGTGGCGGCTTTCTCGTCTGGCGACGTGGTGCATTCAACGCAGCGGCGCCGACCACCGGCAACAGCGTGGCGGTGCTGCCGTTCGACAACATCAGCGGCGACCCGCAGCAAGCGTATTTCTCCGATGGTCTATCGGAAGAAGTGCGCGCCACGCTGGCCCGAAACCACGCTCTGCGGGTGATGGCGCAATCCTCGTCGAGCCAGTTCCGCGCCAGCGAAGAAGGTGCGGTGAGCATCGCCGGAAGCCTGGGCGTTGCGTATCTTCTCGACGGCAGCGTGCGCCGTGCCGGCGACACCGTGCGGGTGGCCGCCGACCTGATCGACGGACGAACAGGATTCAGCCGCTGGAGCGAGGTCTTCGAGCGCCGCATCGACGATGTGTTCGCGGTGCAGCGCGAGATTGCGAATGCGGTCGCAACGGCATTGGCAGCGCAAGTCGCGCCCGCGGCTGCTGGCGTTGTCGATGCGCAGTCCGAGCGCGCGGCAGCCGGTGGTACCGACAGCGTGCCGGCCTTCGAGGCGTATCTGCGCGGACGCGCACTGTACGATCTCAGCGCCGACGAGGCCTCCGAGCGCGCAGCGCTCGCGCAGTTCGATGCGGCGATTGCGCTGGATGCGCAGTATGCCGCAGCCCGTTCGGCGCGGGCGCGGTCGTTGACCACCATCGCCAACCAGTATGCAGCGGTCGGCGAACACGCGGCGCTGTACGACCAGGCGATCGACGCCGCACAACGCGCGATCGCGATTGCGCCGGAGTTCGCCGACGCGCATTCGACGCTGGGTTTCATCCTGTTCCAGGGCCGGCTGGATGCACGCGGCGCACGCGAGCCCTTCGAACGATCCAGTCGCCTCGGCGCGGGCGAAGCCACGGTACAGGCGCGTTACGCGCAATACAGCGCGCGCATCGGCCGCGAGCAGCAAGCCGCCGAGGCGATGCAGCGTGCGGTGCAGCGCGACCCGCTCAACCCGCTGATCCACCGCGCGGCCGCATCGGTGGAATACGCCGCGCGTCGCTACACGGAATCGCTCGCACCGCTGCGCAAGGCGCTGGAGATGAATGCGCGCATGTCGCGTGCGCATGCGGCGATGGGCGATGCGCTGCTGAATCTGGGCTCGCTGGAGGCCGCGCGCGCCGCGTACGAAGCCGAGCCGGTGGCCGATTTCCGCTTGACCGGGCTTGCGATCCTGGAGCACCGCAGCGGAAACTCGGACGCCGCGCGCGCAGCGCTGGCGCTGCTGGTTGCCGAACTCGGCGATCGGGTGCTCTACCAGCAGGTGCAGATCCTTGCCCAACTGGGCGAGTCGGAGTCAGCGATCGAGCGCCTGCTCAAGGCCCACGCCAGCGGCGATTCGGGCCTGATCTACGCGCGCAACGACCCGTTCCTCGACCCGCTGCGTGGCGACCCGCGGGTGGTGGGGCTGCTCGCGCAGATCGGTTTTACGGCCTAGGTTTTGCGCGCGGAATTGAACGGCTGGCGATGGCAGCACTTGTGGCAACTGCCAAGGCAGCGACCGGAGTCGCGGCAATAGCGGAGGCAGCACTTGTGGGAGCTGCCATGGCAGCGACAGGAGCCGCGCCAATAGCGATGTCAGCACTTGTGGGAGCTGCCATGGCAGCGACAGGAGCCGCGGCAGCAGCGAAGCCTGCAATC
>JBBSDI010000075.1:0-12490 GCA_038249585.1 Lysobacterales bacterium
CCGCCGCTGATCCAAGCCACGCGCAAGGCGCAGGTGGACAAGCGCATTGCGCTCGAAAAGGCGCTGACCGACGCCAAGTCCTATCGAACCGCGAAACAGGCCAACGCGGTCAGCCTGCCCGATCTGCGCTGGGAGGCCATGTTGCCGGTCCTGCGCAAGGAGCAGCCGGTGCTGATCGGTGCCAACGACATGGAATCGATCGAGGACGCGCTCGATTTCACCGCGCGCCACGACCTGCGCATGGTGCTGGTCGGCGGACTCGAGGCGTGGCGCCTCGCGGCCCTGCTCAAGGCGCGCGACATCCCGGTGATCGTCGCTGGCACCCACGTGTTGCCGCTGCGCCGCTCCGACCCCTTCGATGCGGCCTTCAGCAATCCCGCGAAACTGCACGCAGCGGGACTCAAGTTCGCGATCTCGGGACCGGGCGACTCGTTCAGCGTATCCAACGAACGCAATCTGCCGTACCACGCCGCGACGGCCATCGCCTACGGGCTGCCTGCCGACGAGGGTCTGAAGGCGGTCACCCTGTATCCCGCGCAGATCCTCGGCGTGGCCGACCGTCTGGGCTCGCTCGAGACCGGCAAGGATGCGACGCTGTTCATCAGCGACGGCGATCCGTTGGAGAACTCCACTGCCATCGAACAAGCCTGGATCGGCGGTCGCGTGGTGGACTTGCGCAGTCGCCACACCAAGCTCAACGACAAGTACCGCGCGAAGTACGGGCAGCCCGGGCGCTGAGCTCGCGCAGCGCAGAGCCCGGATTGCGCGCATCGCATCCGGGCCGCGGTGACACGGGGCGTATCGACTCTTGGGCGGACTCCGCGCGAGCGTCGAACGGCAATTTGCCGGCGCGCTCAGCGCACCTTCAATCGCAGGTCCGTGTGCACCGCATTGGGCGGCGCCATCCGCGTCTGGGTGATCTCGACCGCGACGATGCCCGGCTCCTTGCGCAGCAAATACGCCAGTGCGTGGGCCTGCGCGATGCGCCGGGTCGTGATGGCGACCTGTATGAGCAGTTCAGGGCAGTCTTCGCCATCGCCGCGTGCTTTTGATTCGTCGGGCACGAACCGGGTCATTTCCGCACCCGGCGGCAACAGTTGCAGGATGCGCTGACTGACTTCGACCAGGCGTGTCGGTACATCGCTGCATGCGGTTGCCTCGACGGCAGCGTTGCTCGAGAACAGCAGCGCCAAAGGCAGCGCAAAACGAGGAATGGCGATCATGGGCTCTCCGTGGCGATTCGTTCGCGGTAGGCGGTGCGCAATGCAGCGCCTCGATCAGTTGCTCGGGCATGAGCGGACCTTGCGATTGATTGCAGGGGTTGGTTGCCTACGGTGCGCTGGTGGTCGACGCAGCGACAGGCGGATCAGCGGTGTCGGCACTGGTTCTGAATTCCGGCGCACGCCGCGCGCGCTGCGCCTGCTCGAAAGCATATGCGATGCCGATCAGGGTCGGCTCCGACCACGCGCCGGCGAACAAGCTGATGCCGACCGGCATGCCGTGCACGAAGCCTGCCGGCACGGTGATGTTCGGATAGCCCGCGACTGCTGCCGGCTGCGAACTGCCGCCGCCGAAGCTGTCGCCGTTGATCCAGTCGGTCGGCCACGCGGGGCCGTTGCTGGGTCCGAGCAGCGCGTCGAGCCGATGCGCCTTGAGTGCTGCGTCGATGCCGTCGGGCCCTGCGAGCTGGCGTGCTTCGGCCCGCGCCTTGCGGTATTCAGGCTCGGTGAGCGGACCTTTGGCGTTGGCCGCTGCGAGGGTTTCCTGGCCGAACCAGGGCATCACGCGCGCGGCCTCGCGTTGGTTGAACGCGATCAGGTCGGTGAGGTTGCGCACCGCTGCCTCGGGTGCGCGGGTGGCCAGGTACTCATTGAGGCCGTGCTTGAACTCATACAGCAATACGGTGAACTCCTGTGCGCCATAGGTGCGGAAGTTCGGCAGCGTTACCGGGTCCACGATTTCCGCGCCCTGCGCTTTCAATGTGGCGATGGCGTTGTCGAGTGCGGCGTCCACGCGCGGATGGAAACCGAAGAACTGGCGCACCACGCCGATGCGCTTGCCGCGCAGGGCGTCGGGATCGAGTACGGCGGCCAAGTCGAATGCCGCGTGCGCTGCCGATGCTGCAGTGGCCGGATCGTCGGGATCGACGCCGCGCAGCGCGCCCAGCAGCACGGCCGCGTCGGCCACGCTGCGCGCCATCGGGCCGGCCGTATCCTGGCTCACGGAGATCGGGATGATGCCGCTGCGGCTGACCAGCCCCACGGTCGGTTTGATGCCGACCAGTCCATTCGCCGAGGAAGGGCAGATGATCGAGCCGTCGGTCTCGGTGCCGATGCCGACCGTGGCCAGACTCGCAGCGATCGCAGCCCCGGTGCCCGAACTCGATCCGCAGGGGTTGCGATCGAGCGCATAGGGATTCTTCGTTTGCCCGCCGCGCGAACTCCAGCCGCTGCTGGAATCGTCCGAGCGGAAGTTGGCCCACTCGCTGAGATTGGTCTTGCCGAGGATCACGGCCCCGGCTTCGCGCAGGCGCCCGGCCACGAAGGCGTCGCTGATCGCCACATGCTCGGCCAACGCCAGCGAGCCGGCGGTGGTTTTCATGCGGTCTTTGGTGTCGATGTTGTCCTTGATCAGCACCGGAATGCCATGCAGCGGGCCGCGGACCTTGCCGCCTGCGCGCTCGGCGTCCAGCGCATCGGCGATCGCCAGCGCGTCGGGGTTGAGCTCGATGACTGCGTTGAGGGTCGGACCGGCGTCGTCGATGGCGGCGATACGGTCGAGATACCACTGGGTGATGCCGCGTGCGCTCAGCTGACCGGCGGCCATGCGCGCCGACAGATCGGCGATCGAGGCTTCGCGCAGGTCCAGCGCCGCTGGTGGCGCGGCTGCTGGCGGCATGGCCGCGGCGGCCGGTGGCTTGGGGGACTGCCCGCACCCGATCAGGGTCGCGGCCAGCACAATCAGAAACGCGCAGGATTTCATTCGCATGCGCGGATCGTAGCAAGGCAGCACCCCTTCGACCGTTTGCCGGCTACGTTGTAGCATCGTCGGCCGCCGTATCCAGCCGCTGTATTCGCCCGCAAAGACCGACCTGCCATGAACCTGATCGAAGATCTCCAGTGGCGCAACCTGCTCGCCGATTGCACCGACCTCGATGGTCTGGGCAAGCGTCTGGCGCAAGGCCCGCTGACGCTTTACTGCGGCTTCGATCCGACCGCCGACAGCCTGCACGTGGGCCACTTGATGGGCCAGCTGACCCTGCGCCGTTTCCAGCTTGCAGGACATCGCCCACTACCGCTGGCGGGCGGCGCTACCGGCATGATCGGCGATCCCAGCGGCAAGTCCGCCGAGCGCAACCTGCTGACCCGCGAACAGCTCGAACACAACGTGGCCTGCATCAAGGGCCAGCTGTCGAAGCTGCTCGATTTCGACAGCAGCAGCAATCCCGCCCAGCTGGTCGACAACGCCACCTGGACGATCGGCGTGTCGTACCTGGATTTCCTGCGCGATATCGGCAAGCACTTCTCGGTCAACATGATGGTGGCCAAGGACAGCGTGCGCGCGCGGATGGACAGCGAGTTGGGCTTAAGCTACACCGAGTTCAGCTACATGCTGCTGCAATCGTTCGATTTCTACTACCTGCGCCGTGCCTACGACTGCGAGCTGCAGATCGGCGGCAGCGACCAGTGGGGCAACATCACCGCCGGCACCGATTTGATCCGCAAGAAACTGCAGGCCAGCTGCTGGGGCATGACCTTTCCGCTGATCACCAAGTCCGATGGCAGCAAGTTCGGCAAGACCGAATCGGGCGCGGTGTGGCTCGACCCCAAGCGCACCAGCCCGTACCGTTTCTACCAGTTCTTCGTGAATACCGAAGACAGCATGCTGCCGACCTACCTGCGCAAGTTCACCCTGCTCGCACGCGCCGAGATCCAGGCGCTGGAAGCCACGCACGCGGAACGTCCGGAGGTGCGCCAGGGGCACAAGGCGCTGGCACGCGAGGTCACCACCCTGGTGCACGGTGCGCAAGCGTACGAGGACGCGATGCGAGCGAGCGAGATCATGTTCGGCGGCCGTGTCGAGGGTGTGAGCGAGACCGTGTTCGAAGACGTGGTCGGCGAAGTGCCGACCCACGACTTGCCGCGCGAGCATCTGGGCGGAATCGGAATGCCGCTGATCGACGCGGTGGTCGCCGCGGGCCTTGCCAGCTCCAAGGGTGCTGCACGCCGCGATATCGAGGGCGGCGGTTTGTACGTGAACAACATCAAGCAGGGCGATGTCGCGCGCAATGTGAGCGTCGCCGATGCGCTGTTCGGACGCTATCTGTTGCTGCGCAAGGGCAAACGCTCTTACGCGGTGTTGCGCATCGTGGACTGAGGCCGGCAGGTCGGGGCGACCTGCCCTACAGAGGCATCTCGGGACGACCTGGGTTGCCAGCGGAGCCTCAGCGCGAGGCTTTTTTGCGGTCGTTCTCGGTCAGGAACCGCTTGCGCAGGCGGATCTGGTTGGGCGTGATCTCCACCAGTTCGTCGTCCTGGATGAACTCCAGCGCCTGTTCGAGGCTGAACTTCACCGCCGGCGTCAGCATCAGGTTATCGTCCTTGCCGGCTGCGCGGAAGTTGGTCAGCTGCTTGGCGCGCAGGGCGTTGACCGTCAGGTCGTTGTCCTTGGAGTGGATGCCGACGATCTGGCCTTCATAGATTTCCTGGCCGGGCTCGATCAACAGGCGTCCACGCTCCTGCATCGCATACTGCGCATAAGCGGGCGACGGCCCGGTGCCGTTGGAGATCATCACCCCGTTGACGCGCTCGCCGATCGCACCCTCGGAACGCGGCGCATAGTGCTCGAACACATGGAACATCAGGCCGGTGCCGGCCGTGATGGTGCGGAACTCGGTCTGGAAGCCGATCAGTCCGCGCGCCGGGATCAGGTATTCAAGGCGTACGCGGCCGCGGCCATCAGGCTCCATGTTGCGCAGCTGCGACTTGCGCTCGCCCAGGCGCTGCATCACGCCGCCCTGGAACTGCTCCTCCATGTCGACCACCAGCTGCTCGAAGGGCTCGCTGGCCACGCCGTCGATGTCCTTGATGATCACCTCGGGTCGCGACACGGCCAGTTCGTAGCCTTCGCGACGCATGTTCTCGATCAGGATCGACAGATGCAGCTCGCCGCGGCCCGAGACCTTGAACTTCTCTGCTTCCTCGGTTTCCTCGACCTTGAGCGCCACGTTGTGCTGCGTCTCGCGCATCAGGCGGTCGCGCAGCTGGCGCGAGGTGAGGAACTTGCCGCCGGAGTGTTCTTTCTGGCCCGCGAACGGCGAGTTGTTGACCTGGAAGGTCATGCTGATGGTCGGCTCGTCGACGGTCAGCACCGGCAGCTGTTCGGGGGTATCGAGTGCACACACGGTGTCGGAAATGCCCAGCCCCTCGATGCCGGAGATCGCGATGATGTCGCCGGCTTCGGCCATCTGCACCTCGCGGCGCTCCAGGCCCATGAAGCCGAGTACCTGCAGCACCCGGCCATTGCGCTTCTTGCCGTCGCGCGCGACGACGCTTACCTGCTGGTTGGGCTTGATGATGCCGCGCTGGATGCGGCCGATGCCGATGATGCCGACGTAGTTGCTGTAGTCGAGCTGGCTGATGCGCATCTGGAACGGGCCGTCCGGATCGACTTCCGGCGCCTTGACGTGATCGACGATGGCCTGGAACAGCGGATCGAGGTTGCCATCGCGCAGATCGGGGGTCATGCCGGCGTAGCCGTTGAGCGCCGACGCGTAGACGGTGGTGAAATCGAGCTGGTCGTCGGTCGCGCCGAGACGATCGAACAGATCGAAAGTGGCATTGAGCACCCAGTCGGGGCGCGCGCCGGGGCGGTCGATCTTGTTGATCACCACGATCGGCTTGAAGCCCATGTTGAACGCTTTCTGGGTCACGAAGCGCGTCTGCGGCATCGGGCCGTCGAAGGCGTCGACCAGGATCAGCACCGAGTCGACCATCGACAGCACGCGCTCGACCTCGCCGCCGAAGTCGGCATGGCCCGGCGTATCGACGATGTTGATCCGCCAGTCGCGCCACGTGATGGCGGTGTTCTTGGCCAGGATCGTGATGCCACGCTCCCTTTCGATGTCGTTGGAGTCCATCACGCGATCCGGCATCACCTGCCGGTCGGACAGCGTGCCCGACTGCTTGAGTAGCTGGTCGACAAGGGTGGTCTTGCCATGGTCGACGTGGGCGACAATGGCGATGTTGCGGAGCTTTTCAATCGACATGCGGGTTCCATTCCGGACGATGCGGTCCGGTGGTGCAGACAACGACAGGGGTGCGCAAGGCGCAAAGACGCGACGCAGTATAGCGGGGACGCCGTTTTGTTGCTGCGGCGCAACGGACTGGGCCAAGCGCGCTTGCTCCCGCTAACATGGGCGCTCCTGATCCCGGAGCGACCCATGGCAGCCCTCAGCGCCCATTTCCAGCTTGCACGCGGCCCGATCCGCTTGAATCTATTCGCCGACAAGGCGCCTATCACGGTGGCGAACTTCGTCAATCTCGCGCGACGCGGGTACTACAACGGCCTGAGCTTCCACCGGGTGATCCCCGATTTCATGATCCAGGGCGGCTGCCCCGAGGGTTCGGGCCGCGGTGGCCCCGGCTACACGTTCGAAGACGAGGTCGGCACCGGCCTTGGCCATGACGGCGGCGGCGTGCTCTCGATGGCCAATGCCGGTCCGGGCACCAATGGCAGCCAGTTCTTCATCACCCACACCGCGACTGCGTGGCTGGATGGCAAGCACACCGTGTTCGGCAAGATCTTCGACGCGCAGGACCAGGTCGTGGTCGACGCGGTGCGTGGTGGCGACGTCATTCAGTCGTTGACCATCGAAGGCGACTACGCACCGCTGTTCGCGCAGACCCAGGCCCATCTGGATCGCTGGAACGCGATTCTCGACAAGCGCTGATCGCCGGACTCCAAGCGCACATGGCTGCGGCTGCCGCTGTCGCAGCCGTGCGCGGCTAGGGTGCGCGCGGACGCTGCGTGTGTTCGCGCAGCAGCGCTTCCCGCGGCGCACTGGACGCGGCCGCATCGCGCGCAAACCAGGCCTCCCAGCGCGAATCCATCAGCGCGCGCCAGCCATCGCCCATGCGCGGTGGGTGGCCGCTGGAGATGCTGAACTCCCACAGTCGCGACAGCCGCTCGGCGATCACCGGGCGCACGCTCGGGTCTGAGTCCGGGATCAGGCCCAGTTCGGCATCGATGGCCGACAGCAGCGAGGTGCCGGCATCCGCGCGCAGTCCCATCTGGCGCAGCGCACCGAGCGCGCGCAGGTCGGCATCGTGCTCGGCGAGCAGCGGATCGAAGTCGGGCAGCGCGCGCTTTGCGAAGTGATCCAGCTCCGCGTGCGCCAGCTCATGGGCGATGATGAAAGTGATTTCCGCTTCATCGCGCGCGCGCAGAAGCAAGGCGGTGCGGATACGCAGGCGGCCATCGGGCAGCAGCTCGGCCTGGATCCCATCGTCGACAATCACCTCGACGGATGGCGCACTGGCGCCGGCCAGCGCGCTCACGCGCGCGCCAAGCCAGGCGACGATTGCCGGATCATCAAGTGCTGCGGGTGGCTGCCGGGTGGCGGTCGCGGAGCAGCCGGCGATCATCAGCAGTATCGACAGCAGGATCGCGCGGCGTGGAAGCGATGTTCGCAGATTGGTCATCGCGCGATTGTAGGACAGGGAATGCGCTCGGGTCTCGACCCTGCGCCCTGGGGGTGTCGATGCGAGCATCGTGGTGACTGCAATGTCCCGCTGCAGCCGCGACTCCGGTCGCTGCCATGGCAGCTCCCACACGCGCTCCCATGACAGGTCCAGCAGCGAGATCGCCCGTCTCGCCCCAATCCCGTTATCTCACTGTGGGAGCCGGCATGCCGGCGACGGCAGACTCCCACTACAGCATGCTGCGCGCAGGCACGCCGCAGCACCCGGCCCCGGCGCCGCGCCTCAGCGCACCGCCGCCACCCGCGGTCGCTCCGCGAGCGTGCGCAGCACGAAGTGCTCCAACAGCAGGCGCTCGTTGGCATCGAGCGGCGAGAATTCCACTCCGCAGCGCTGCTGGTCGGGGTCCTCCGTGGCGCTCACGCTGCGCACCGTGCCGACCAGCTTGAGCGCATAGCGCGGGACCGAGCCCGGCAGCACCAGGTCGATACCCACCTGGTCGCCAGCCGCGATGACCGGCGTGGCGCACTCCAGTTGCAGGCCGCCGGCGCTGATGTTGGTCACCCGGCAGGGCAGCGCGGCTGCATCCGGCGCGGTGTAGTTGGTGGCCACCGCGTTGAGGCTGGTCGGTGCGCGCGGATAGCGCCGGAAGCGCTGCACCGACACGTCTGCCGGGTAGTCCAGCACTGCCAGCGGAAACGGCAGCAAGTCCTGCCGCAGCACGCGCGATTCGAAGCGCACGATTTCGGAGCCATGCACGCAGCGGAATGCGACCGGCGCTCCGCTCGCTGCCAGCGGTGCGCGCTCGTCGTTCGCCAGCACGCCCAGATAGATCGCCGCGCGCGGCAGCACGCCGATCAGGGTGGCGGATAGTAATCGTGGCGGATCGCCGGCCTGGCTGAGCTGTACGGTCGCGCCGGACGGCAGACGCAGGGCGGTGAGCAGGCATTCGACGCTGGCGCGCAATGCCTCGGTGTGTGCGGCCGGTTCAGGCGGCGGCGTCGGCAGCGTTGCCGCCACCGTCGGGGTGCTGGCAGCTTCGATGCGCGCGAGCACTTCGGCGGTGACCATGCCGATCTCGTGGATGCGTTCGATATGGCGCGCGTTGCGCGGGGCCTCGCCGGGCGACAGCAGCAGCCGGCCATCGGTGTCGTAGATCGCAAACGGCAGCGGCTGACCGATCCGGATCCGGGTCGAGCTCAGGGGTACCAGCGGCAGTGCAGGCATGGTCCGACATCGCGGCGAAAGGCCTGCTGGCTCCAGCAAGAATCGGGCCGCATTCTCCATGGCGCTGCAAGCGCGCGTGCTAAACTTCGGCGGTTTCCCGATCGCCCGAACCACTGCGAGGACCCCGATGCCGAAGCTTGCCCAGCGGATGAGTCGCGCGCGCCCCAGCGCGATCATGGCGGTGGCCGAAAAGGCCAAGGCGCTCAAGGCCCAGGGCCGCGACATCATCAGCTTCACCATCGGGGTTCCGAACTTCCTGCCCGGCGAGCACGTGTATGCGGCCGCGCGCGAGGCATTGTTGAAAGACAGCGGCCAGTACGGCACCAACCGTGGACCCGATCCGCTGCTCGAGGGCATGCTCAAGCATCTGCGCGAGTGCGGCATCGAAGGTTACGAGCGCAAGCACCTGTGTGCCGGTGTCGGCAACAAGCACGTGCTGTTCAACCTCATGTACGCGCTGCTCGAGGAGGGCGACGAGGTCCTGATCCCGACCCCGTACTGGACCACCTACCTCGATATCTGCGACATCCTCGGCGCCAAGGCGACCCTGCTGCAGTGCCCGCCGGAGGCCGACTACAAGCTCAAGCCCGCGCAGCTCGCCGCCGCGATCGGCCCGCGCACGAAGATCCTGCTGTTCAACAATCCGTCCAATCCGACCGGCATGGTCTACACGCCGGCCGAAGTGCAGGGGTTGGCCGACGAGCTGGTCGAGCACGACATCTGGGTGCTCAGCGACGACATCTACAACCGGATGATCTTCGATGGCATCCCCTATGCGCATCTGGTCAACGCGCGGCCCGAGCTGCGCGATCGCGTGGTCATCCTCGACTCGGTGTCGAAGACCTACGGCATGCCCGGCTGGCGCGTGGGCTTCGCCGCCGGCCCGGTCGCAGTCGCGCAGGCGCTGGTGTCGCTCAACTCCAACCACATCACCAACCTGCCCGAGGTCGTGATCGCCGCCGCAGTGGCTGCATACGATGGGCCGCAGGATATTCCGCGGCAGAAGGCGGTCGAGTTCCAGCACAGGCGCGACGAGGTGCTCGCAGCACTGCTGACCATCCCCGGCGTGAAGTGCCCCAAGCCTGCCGGCGCGTTTTACGCCTTCCCCGATATCTCGGTGGCTTTCGGCAAATCCTGGAAGGGCCATGCGATCGCCAACGACGTCGACTTCTGCAGCGTGCTGCTGGAAGCCACCGGTGTTGCGGTGGTGCCCGGCAGCGCCTTCGGCGAGCCGCGCGCGATTCGCATCTCCTATACGTGCAAGCCGGCGGAACTGACCGAAGGCTTGCGGCGAATCCAGCAGTTTTTCGGCGAATTGGCCTGAGCTGGCGGAGCAATCCATGTCCTGCGAGATCACAGCGATCATCCAGCGCGAGGGCGACCGGTACGTCGCGCTCTGCCCGGAGTTCGACGTGGCGCGCCAAGGCGCGGCGGTGCAGCAGGCGCGGGCAAAACTTGCCGAAGCGGTCGAGTTGTTCCTCGGGTCCGCTTGCTCCGAGGAGATCGCGCGGCGCACGCACTCCGAGACCTGGGTGACCCGGGTAGAGGTTGGTGTTGATCAGATGGCAGGCCGGCGTTGGCCACGAAGCGTTCGAAAAACCCCGAGCACAGGAGCAATACGTCCATGAAATCCCCTATCCGCGTTGCCGTCACCGGCGCTGCCGGTCAGATCGGTTACAGCCTGATCTATCGCATCGCCTCGGGCGCGATGCTGGGCCCCGACCAGCCGGTGATCCTGCAGATGCTCGAGCTGCCGATGGAAAAGGCGCAGGCGGCGTTGAAGGGCTGCATGATGGAACTCGACGACTGCGCGTTCCCGCTGCTGGTCGGCATGCTCGGCAGCGACGATGCCAATGTCGCGTTCAAGGATGCCGCCATCGCCCTGCTGGTCGGCGCGCGGCCGCGCGGACCAGGCATGGAGCGCAAGGACCTGCTGCTGGAGAACGCCAAGATATTCACCGCG
The DNA here is from genome assembly GCA_038249585.1 of Lysobacterales bacterium. Classification (GTDB taxonomy): domain Bacteria; phylum Pseudomonadota; class Gammaproteobacteria; order Xanthomonadales; family Ahniellaceae; genus UBA4656. The sequence goes on from JBBSDI010000075.1 coordinate 10,891, forward strand.
CAGGGCAAGGCACTCAACGCGGTGGCCTCGCGCGATATCAAGGTGCTGGTGGTCGGCAATCCGGCCAATACCAATGCCTATATCGCGATGAAGTCGGCGCCTGATCTGAAGCCCGGCAACTTCACCGCCATGCTGCGCCTGGATCACAACCGCGCGCTGTCGCAATTGGCGTCCAAGGCCGGTGTGGCGGTCGGCGATATCGACAAGCTGGTGGTGTGGGGCAACCACAGCCCGACCATGTATCCGGATTACCGGTTCGCCACCGCGGGCGGTGCATCGCTGAAGGACAAGATCGGCAGCGAGGACTGGAACCGCAACGAGTTCATCCCCAAGGTTGGCAAGCGCGGCGCTGCGATCATCGAAGCGCGCGGCCTGTCGTCGGCGGCATCCGCGGCGAATGCGGCCATCGACCACGTGCACGACTGGGTGCTCGGCAGCCACGGCAAGTGGGTCACCATGGGCATCCCTTCCGATGGCAGCTACGGCATTCCGAAAGACGTGATCTACGGCTTCCCGGTTACCACCGCCAACGGCACTTACAGCATCGTGCAGGACCTGCCGATCGACGAATTTTCGCGCGAGCGGATGAACTTCACGCTCAAGGAGCTGGAGGAAGAGCGCGCCGGGGTGGCGGATCTTCTCGCCTGAAATCAGGCCACGGCGAATGGCCATTCGCCATTGGCCATTCGCAACCCCCGCAACCTCCGAGCACTCGCCGCCCAATGTCTTGCCCATCCCCCGGCACCCGTCTCCGCCACGCCATGCAGCTCGAAAAGCCGCTGCAGTTGCCTGGCGCCATCAACGCCTTCGCGGCGATGCAGGCGCAACGTGCGGGCTTCAAGGCGCTGTATGTCTCCGGCGCGGGGATTGCCAATGCAAGCTACGGGTTGCCGGATCTGGGCATGACCAGTCTCGACAACGTGTGCGAGGACATCCGCCGCATCTCCGGTGCCTGCGAGCTGCCGCTGCTGGTCGACGCCGATACCGGCTGGGGCGCGGTATTCAATGTGCAGCGCACGATCAAGGAGTTCACCAGGTCGGGTGCGGCGGCGTGCCACATCGAAGACCAGGTGCAGGCCAAGCGTTGCGGTCACCGACCCGGCAAAGCGGTAGTGCCGAAGGAAGATTTTGCCGACCGCATCAAGGCGGCGGTCGACGGCCGCACCGATTCCGGCTTCGTGATCGTTGCACGCACCGACGCGTTGGCGGTGGAGGGCATCGATTCCGCCATCGAGCGTGCGGTGGCCGCCGAGGCCGCCGGTGCCGACGTGATCTTCGCGGAAGCCTGCACGACCGTGGCCGAATACCAGCGCTTTCTCGGTGCGGTGAAGCTGCCGGTGCTCGCCAACCTCACCGAGTTCGGCAAGACGCCGTACTTCACGGTCGACGAGTTGCGCGCGATCGGCATCAGCATGATCATCTACCCGCTGTCGGCATTCCGCGCCATGGCCCGCGCCGCCGAGGCGGTGTACGGCGCGATCCGCGCCGACGGCACCCAGAACAACATGGTCGATCGCATGCAGACCCGGATGGAACTCTACGATGTGCTCGGTTACCACGAGTACGAGCGCAAGATCGATTCCCTGTTCGGCGACGGCAA
>JBBSDI010000076.1:0-12425 GCA_038249585.1 Lysobacterales bacterium
CCAGCGTTGCGACAGGAAGGTGCCTGTGTACAAGGTACTGGAGTTGCTGGGGTCCAACACCAGCGGCACCGGCGTGATCAGCTCGACGATGCGGTTCTGCGGAGGGCTCGGCCCAGGGCCATCGAAATCGACCAGCAGGTTCAGAGGCGGCGGCAGGTTGCCACTGGCATCGGTCCAGGTGGCGCCCGCATCCAGGCTCTGCGCGATGCGGAATGGGGTGGTTTGCAACACCGCGCCGCCGCCCACGCTGGCGCCGGATGCTACCGCGATCACGCGCTGCAGTGGGCCGACCACGCAGGCAGCGCCGGTGGTCGTAAACGGTGCTGGCCCGCAGGATCGCGGATCGAGCACCACCGTGCGGACGGTACCGATGCTGGCAAAGTCGTTGGGCGGCAGGCCGAGCCGCGGCAGGCCCGCATCGAGCGTGGTCCAACTGCCGCCGCCGTTACTGCTCTTGTAGATGCCGCTGGTGATGAACACGCGAAACAAGTTGGTCACCCCATCGCGCACGTTCTGGTTTGGCGCCGAACGACCGACCGCATAGACCACCGTGCTGCCCAGTGCGGCGCTGGTCGTGGGATCGATCGTGATGCCGCGGATCTGCGCCGCGCGCAGACCGGAGTTGGCCGTCGCCCATGCCAATGGCGCACCCGGGGTTGTGATGCTGCTGCCACGAAACAGCGCGGGCGACGGTCCGCTGGGGTCGCCGAATCCGGCAAAAACCCTGCGCCCGGCACCCAAGCCGGAGGGATCTCGCTGCACCGCGATCGCACGGATGTTGACCGAGGTCAGCCCGGAATTGACGCCGCTCGTCGACCAGCTGGTACCGCCATCGACGCTGCGGAACACGCCGGCATCGGCGCTGGCCACCCACATCGCCGCGCCAGGTGCCGGGAATCCCGGCGCAAAGCGCAGCTGCCGCAAGCGCGCCTGCGCCGGCACCGGCGGCATTGAGCTGCTCAAATAGTTGGGAATCGGTGCCAAACCGCCGATCGGCAATGCGATGGTGGCGCCACCGTCGGTCGATACACGCAATCCCTGACTGCCAAGCACGTAGACGGTATCGGCGTTGGTGGGATGTGGCGCGACCGATGGCCGCACACCGCCGCTGAAGCCGATCGCCCCGCGCGTGACCCAGGTCAGTCCGTCGTCGGTGCTCTGCAGGACCGAATCGCCGCTGATCGCGTACACGGTGGAGCCTGCACCGAAGGCGATCGAGTCGACCGACGAGGACGACGTGGTGACCTGGCTCAGCACGGCGGTCCAACTGGCGCCGCCGTCGGTACTGCGAAAGATCAAGCCGATGCTCGGTGCACCACCCTCGGCATCGTATGAGTCGGTACCCGCGAGCACCAGCAGCGGGTTCGACGGATCGACCGCGATGCTCGCAAACGGCTGGTTGCCGGGAATCGCCGCCCCGCCGAGCTGGGTGAAGCTCGCGCCGCTGTTGGTGGACTTGTAGATACCCTGCTCGGGCCGTACCGGAAACGCGCCATTGGCCACAAGGTACAGTTGACCCAGATTCGCCGCACCCGGTACATCGGCGAATGCTACTCGCAGCGGAAAACCGTCGCCAAAGGGCACCACGTAACCGGTGGCGTTCCAGTTGCTGGCGCCATCGAGCGTGCGGAACAGCCGCCCGCTGGTGTCGACCGTCCACAGCCGATCCGGCGCGTCCGCATCCATCACCAATGGTGCTTCGAAGCCGATCCGCCCGACGATGCCACTTTGCGCGCGGCTCCAGCTGACAGCACCATCCGCCGTGCGAAACACGCCCGCCGGCGTGCTGACATACATGAAGTCGGGGTTGAGCGGATTGATCAGCAGATCGGCGGTGTAGCCGCCACTGGGTCCGGTTGTCGACCACGCGCCGCTGGCTGCCATTGCGCACAGCGGGCAGGCCAAGGCGAACCCGGCCACGGATTTCAGAAGTATGTGCATCGGTTTTCCTCGCATCGGCGCCCGGTCCCCAGTATAGGGAGGCGGCGTGTCCTTGAGTGATACGCAAGAGCGTGACGAAAGATGCAATGGCCGCCGTGGCCGTTCAGCCGGCGTTGTCCCCCGGGTATCGGACAACAGCGGCCCCCGGGAGAGACTCGCGCTGCGGCGTGCGCGACGGCGATTCGCACACAGCGCCCCGGACGACGCGCCCGCTCGGGTTTATTCTTCTGCCGGCCGGAATGGTCCGGCCCGAATCCGAGGAGCGTCATCGATGGGTCTGCTGACAGAGTTCAAATCGTTTGCGATGCGCGGCAACGTGGTCGATCTGGCGGTAGGTGTGGTGATCGGTGCTGCGTTCGGCAAGATCGTGGGCACCCTGGTCGAACAGGTCGTCATGCCGCCGCTGGGGCTGCTGATCGGCGGGGTCGACTTTTCGGAGTGGAAGATCACCCTGCAGGACGCGGCGGTGGACGCCGCGGGCACGGCGATTCCTGCCGTCGAGCTGGGTATCGGCAACTTCATCAACACCATCGTGCAGTTCACCATCATCGCCTTCGCGATTTTCCTGGTGATCAAGGCGATGAACCGCATGGTCAAGAAGGAACAGGCCGCACCGGCACCACCGGCACCCGAGATCGTGTTGCTGACCGAGATCCGCGACCTGCTGAAGAAGGCCTGAGACGCCACGCGCGCGCGGGCTGGCTGCCTCGCGTCCGCGGCCACGCACCTGTCGACCCGGCGCGTTGTGAGCGGTATCGGGCGTGCTCGCGGGTTTCTGGCACACTCCGCGTTTGCCTTGCTGGAATCCACCCCGCCATGTTACGAGCTGTGCTGATTTCGATCTGCGTCATGTTTGCGCTGCCGGCTGCGGCAGCCGAACCAGCACCAATTGCCACCCCGGCGCCGACGGGATCGATCACTACCGTCGATGCCGATTCGATCGCGCGCGCCGTGGCAATGCGCGATGCGGCGATGGAGCGCAACGAGGCGTGGATGGTGCTGGAGTCGCTGACCACCGAGGTCGGGCCACGGATGGCGGGCAGTCCCGGCGATGCACGGGCCGTGGCGTGGGCGCAACGTGCATTCAAGGGTTTGGGCTTTGACAAGGTGTGGACCGAGCCGGTGACGTTTCCGGTGTGGGAGCGTCGCGGCGAGTCGGCCGCGATCCTGAGTCCGTTTCCGCAAAAACTCGTCCTGGCAGCGCTCGGCGGCAGCATCGGCACCGGCGGGCCGATCGAAGCCGAGGTGATCGAGTTCAGCACCCTCGCGGCCCTCAAGCAGGCGCGCGCCGAGGACGTGCGCGGCAAGATCGTATTCATCGGCAACCGCATGGGTCGTGCGCGCGACGGCGGCGGCTACGGGCCGGCGGTCGCGGCACGCGTGCAGGGCGCGAGCGCGGCGGCAGCGCTTGGCGCCAAGGCGCTGCTGATCCGCTCGATCGGCACCAGCAACGACCGCATTCCGCACACCGGCACCGCGGCCTCGCTGGGCGAGCTGCTGCGCGATCCTGCAACCGCGGCCAAGCTCGATCGCACCCGACCCAACAAGCTGCCGATTCCGGCCACGCCGATTCCTGCCGCCGCATTGTCCAATCCCGACGCCGATCTGCTCTCACGCGTGCTCGAGCGTTCGCGACCGGTCAGGCTGCAGCTGGATCTCGACGTCGGCTGGCGTAAAACCGACTACACCTCGGCCAACGTGATCGGCGAGATCACCGGCAGCGAGCGGCCGGATGAAGTGGTGCTGATCGGCGGCCATCTGGATTCGTGGGATCTGGGCACCGGCGCGATCGACAATGGCGCGGGCGTCGCGATCACGATGGCGGCGGGCAATCTGATCGCGCGCAGCGGGCCGCGACCACGCCGCAGCATTCGCGTGGTCGCCTTCGCCAACGAAGAGCAGGGCATCTATGGTGGGCGCGCCTATGCCGCGCAATGGAAAGGCGCGGTGGAGCAGCACGTGATCGGCGCCGAGAGCGACTTTGGCTACGGCAGGATCTGGCGCCTGGACTCCGCGGTGCAGCCGGGCGCATTGCCGGCGATCGACCAGATCATGCAGGTGCTCGCACCGATCGGCGTCGCGCGCGGTTTGCCGTATGCCTTCGGTGGCGCGGATCTGGGCGCGATGCGCGCGGCCGGCATGGCCATCGTCGGCCTGCAGCAGGACGGCACCACCTATTTCGACTATCACCATACGCCCAACGATACCCTCGACAAGGTCCAGGTCAAGGATCTGAACCAGAATGTCGCGGTGTACGCGGTGTTTGCGTTTCTGGCCGCACAGGCCGAAGGATCATTCGGCTCGAAGGCGGCCGCACCGCCAGCGCCTGCGCCCGCACGTGAACGCTGAGTTCGGCACGCCTGCCGCGCGGCAGGCGGCTTGCGCGCCGCCCGCGTCGACTGCTATCTAGCCGTTCCACGATCACTGGAGCTACCCATGCGTGAGATCCACATTTCCGGCGCGCTTGCGCTGCTTCTTGCCCTGCCCTGTACCGCCGCGCCACTGGCGCCCTTCAGCGCCGAACGTTCGTGGCAGATCCAGCGACTCGCGCCGCCCAGCATCGCCCCCGACGGCAATGCCGTGGTCGCGGCGGTGACCCGCCTGGATAGCGAGAACAACAAGACCAGTACCGACCTTGTAATGTGGTCGATCGATGGAACCGTGCAGCGCCAGCTCACCACCCATCCGGCGGCAGAATCCGCGCCGCAGTTCAGCCCGGACGGCAAGCTGATCGCATTCGTCGCGCAGCGCGAGGGCGATACCGCAGCGCAAATCTACGTGCTGCCCGTCGATGGCGGCGAGGCCAGTCGGGTGACCAGCATGCCGACCGGCGTGGCGCAGGTGAAGTGGTTTCCGGATGGCAAGCGATTGGCATTCCTGAGCCGCGTGTGGGTCGACCTGGACGGCAGTGCGGCGCAGGCGCAACGGCAGAAGGAGCGCGGTGAAGCCAAGAGCAGCGCGCAGATCTGGGATGGCGGTCCGGTGTATTTCTGGGACACCTGGATCGACGACCGCCAGCTGCATGTGTTCAGCACCGGGCTTGGCGGCGGTGAGCCGGTGAACCTGACCCTCGGCAGCGGATTGCAGCTGCCGCGCACCGCCGTGCAGCTCGAACAGTCGCAGTACGACATATCGCCCGACGGCAAGGAGATCGCCTTCGTCGCCGATTCGGATCCGGCGATCAACGTGACCAACATCGATCTGTTCGTGGTCGCGATCGACGCCAGCGCTGCGCGCAACCTCAGCGCCGATAGCCCGGCTGCCGATGGCGCGCCGCTGTACAGCCCGGATGGGCGCTACCTGGCATTCGCCCAGCAGCGCATCAAGGGTTTCTATGGCGACATCCGGCGGCTGATGGTGCATGACCGCGCCAGCGGCAAGACGCGCCAGGTGGTGCCCGACAGTTGGGATCGCTCGGCCGACGGGCTGGTGTGGAGCGCCGATTCGAAGCAGCTGTTCGGCGCCATCGATGATCATGGCAGCGTGCGCGTGCATGCGTTCGCGCTGGATGGCAGCGTGCGCAAACTCGGCGGCGAATCCAGCTTCGGCGCACTGGCCGTGGCCAGCGAACGCGGCACTGTAATCGGCCTGCGGCAGAGTTTCGTCGAGCCGCCGACCCTGGTGCGGATCGATCCGCGCAGCGGCGAGGCGACGAAGCTGAGCACCATCAACGATGCGCTGCTGGCAGGCACCGCAATGGGGACCTTCGAGAGCGTGAGCTACCGCGGCGCCGATGGCGCGCAGATACAGATGTGGGTCAACTATCCACCCGGCTTCGATCGCAGCAAGAAGTACCCGCTGCTGCTTCTGATCCATGGCGGACCACACAACGCGATCACCAACGGCATGCAGTTCCGCTGGAACGCACAGGTCTTCGGCAGTTGGGGCTATGTGACGGCGTGGCCGAACTTCCATGGCTCGACCGGCTTTGGCAACGCGTTCACCGACGCGATCAATCCGCAGCAGGACGACCTGCCCTACCGCGATGTGATTGCCGCGGCCGATTGGCTGCGCGAAAAGCCGTGGATCGATGGCGAGCGCATGCTCGCCGCCGGCGCCAGCTACGGCGGCTATCTGGGCGCGATCGTGCTGGGCCGGGAGCACCCGTTCAAGGCGCTGGTGGTGCATGCGGGCGTGTACAACTGGTACACCCAGATGGGTGCCGACTACGCCTTCGAAACCCCGCGTTTCGGCGGCTACTGGACGCCCGAACAGCAGCAGGTGTTCAAGACCGGATCACCGCACTATGGCGCGGCGAACTTCAACACCCCGACCCTGGTCACGCACGGCCAGCGCGACCTGCGGGTGCCGGTCAACCACGGGGTCGAGCTGTATCACGCCCTGCTGCAGAAGGGCGTGCCCACGCGCCTGGTGTACTTCAGCGACGAGAACCACTGGATCCTGAAGCCGGGCAATTCGCTGGTCTGGTACGAACAGGTGCGCCAGTGGCTGGCCAAGTACGGCGGCGGCGATGTGATCAAGGCCGCAGCGGATTGAGTCGAAACGGCGTCAGTTCGCGCCTCGCTTCGATGTGCCTGCCTCGCGGTGGGAGCTTCGATGGCAGCGACTCGGGCGGTTCAGGCCCATGCATCTACCAGGGTGACGTGAGAGGTGCCTGTCGCTGGCATGCCAGCTCCCACAAGGCATGGCGACAGGTCGGTGCAGTGCGCGAGTTGCGATAGCAGCGACTGGCCACTGCATGGCTGGCATCGACACCACCCGGTCCTTGTGGGAGCTGCCATGGCAGCGACTGCGGCACTGCATGGCTGGCATCGACACCCCGTCCTCCTTGAGGGGCGTTCCCTGCCAGGCACACAGGCGGGGTCTACATCAAAAGGATCGTCGCCAGCCCGAGAAAGGTGCCCATGCTCACCACGTCGGTCGCGGTGGTGAGGAAGATGCTTGATGCCGTCGCAGGATCGGCACCAAGACGCTTGAGCACCAGCGGGATCAGCGCGCCGAAGATGCCGCTGGTCACGCACGCGACCGTCATCGCGAAAAGCACGATCAGGCCGAGCACCACCGCGTCGGCGTTGCCCTGCTGGTGCGCATAGAACCACATCCCGATGCCTGCCACCACGCCCACGGCCGCGCCGTTGAGAAATCCCAGCCACGCTTCCTTCGACACCACCGCGAGGGTCTTGTCCGACTTCAGCTCACCCAGCGTCATGCCACGCAGGGTCACCGCGAGCGCCTGGCATCCGGTATTGCCTGATTGACCGGAAAGCACCGACAGGAACACCGCCAGCACCACGATCTGTTCCAGCGTGTGTTCGAAGAAACCCACCACGGCGGCAGCAATGAACGCAGTCAGCAAATTCAGCTGCAGCCAGGGATGGCGCATCAGCAGGCTGCGCTGCCACGGCGTGGCAAGACGCTCTTCTCTCTCGACACCGACCATCGAGCCGGCCTGCGCGGATATCTCGAAGGCCTGCTGTTCGAACAGCACCTGGCCCTTGACCATGCCGAGCAGGCGCCCGGCCTCATCGCAGACCGGATACACCGGATAGTGGCGGGTGACGACTTCCTGCATCGCGTTGACCAGCGGCGCATCCGGGCGCAGGAAGAACGGATTGCTCAACATGACATCGGCAAGCTTCTGCTCGCGGGTCGCGAACAGCAATTCGCGAAACGCCACCACGCCGACCAGCCGGCCGTCGGCCTCGGTCACGAAGATGTAGGTCACCATGCGTCGCCGCACGATCTCGCGCAGCTCGTCGATCACCTCGCCGATGGTGGCAGTGGGTCGGAATACCGCCGGCGGCCGCTCCATCAAACGACCGACCGTGCCCTCGTCGTAGCTGTGGCCCTTGAGCCACAGCTGACCCTGCCCGAACGGAGTTGCCGCAGCGATCCGCTCGCGCCGCTCCGGCGCGAACTCCTCCAGCACCTCGACCGCATGGCCGGTGCGCAGCTGGGTCAGCAGGGTGGCGATATCCCCATCGCTGGAATCGCGCAAGCGCTCGGCGGCGGTTTTCGGATCGAGATCGCGGATCTGATCGGATAGCGTTGGTGACTCGTCCATGCGGGGTCCTGGCAGGCAAGGTAGCGGCGATGGGCGATGGTACCCAAGTTGGGCGCGGTTTCGCGCGGCGTTTGCAGCCGCAGCCAGCGTGCTGCCGATGAATTCAGGTGGGCAACGCCGCTGTCCGGCGACAGCGGGCTACCAGATGTCGACCCGCGTCGCTCCCGGGCGCACCATGGGATCGCCATCCTTGCATTCGAAAGCGGCCTTGAACTCGGCCAGATTGGACAGCGGGCCGTTGACGCGGAACTTGCCCGGCGCATGCGGCCCGGTATTGACCTGCAGTTTGAGCGCCGCATCGGTCCAGTTGCGCCGCCACACCTGCGCCCAGCCGAGGAAAAAACGCTGCTCGGGCGTGAAGCCGTCGATCTTGCCCTGCGGCGATTTCTTCAATGCTTCCTGCAGCGCGACGTAGGCGACCTGCAAGCCGCCGAGATCGGCGATGTTCTCGCCCAGCGAGATACGCCCATTCAGGCGCATGTCGCCGATCGCCACGAAGTCGCCGGCTTGATCGACCAGCTTCTGCGCGCGCGCATCGAAGGCCTTGCGGTCATCGGCGGTCCACCACATGCGCAGCAGCCCGTTGGCATCGTAGCGGCTGCCGGAATCATCGAAGCCGTGCATGAGTTCGTGGCCGATCACCGCACCGATCGCGCCGTAGTTGAGCGCGTCGTCGGCGGCAAGATCGAAAAACGGCGGCTGCAGGATTCCGGCCGGAAACACGATCTCGTTCCACACCGCGTTGTAGTAGGCATTGACCTGTTGCGGCGGCATGCCCCACTCGCTGCGGTCGATCGGCTTGCCGATCTTGGCCAGATCGTGGGCCTGCTCGAAGATCGCCAGCTTGCGCGCGTTGCCCGCGTAGTCATCGCGCGCGAGCAGCAACGACGAGTAGTCGCGCCACTGCTCGGGATAGCCGATCTTGGGCGTGAAGCTGGCCCATTTCTCGAGCGCCTGCCTGCGCGTGTCCTCACCCATCCACTCGAGCTTTTCGAGGCGCGCGCGGAGCGCGGTCTTCAGATCGCCGATCATCGCCAGCATGCGGGCCTTGGCCACCGGCGGAAAATGGCGGGCCACGAACAGCTGGCCAAGCGGCTCGCCGAGCTCGCGATTCATCGACTCTATGGCGCGCTCTTCGCGCGGACGCATTTGCTTCTGTCCCCGCAGTACCTGATTGAAAAAGCGGAAATTCTCGTCGACGAAAGCCTTGCTCAGATACTGCGCGTTGCCGAGCAGCACGTTCCAGCGCAGGTACGCCTTCCAGGTGGCAACCGGCACATCGCCCAGCGCGCTGTCCATCTCGGCGAAAAATGCCGGATGCGAGAACGAAAAATCCTGGATGTCCGTTACGCCGAGCGCCTCGAAATAGCCGCTCCACGAGAAGTTCGGCGTCGCCGTGTCGGCGGCGCTCACCGCGATCACGTTATAGCTTTTGTTCGCATCGCGCATCTCCTCGCGCGGCAGGAACACCTTCGCCAAGCGCGTTTCCAGCGCAAGGATCGCAGCGGCCTCGGCGGTGGATTGCGCCTGGTCGGTGCCGCCGAGCTGCAGCATCTTGGCCACGTGTTCGCGGTACTGCACGCGCTGTTGCGACGACGCATCGTCATCGCGCAGGTAGAAGTCGCGGTTGGGCAGACCCAGACCGCCCTGCGTGGCGTAGGCGATGACCCGCGTATTGTCCTTCAGGTCCTGGCGCACGCCGAGACCGAACAGCACGCGATCGCCGTTCCTGTGCATCGCGACTACCTGTGCCACGACATCCTGCGCATCGGCGATCGCGTCGATGGCAGCCAGCTGCGGTGCAATCGGAGTTATGCCGCGCTTTTCGATCGTGGCCTCGTCGATGGCGGCAGCGAAGTACGCGCCGACCTGGGCCTCGATACTGCCTGATGGCGCCTCGGTATCGGCAGCAGCCGCGCGCGCGATGTCCTTGAGTCGATCGTTGTTGCGCTTTTCCAGTTCCGAGAACGTGCCCCAACTCGAATATGCCGCCGGCACCGGATTGCTCGCGAGCCAGCTGCCGCTGGCGTGCGCGTAGAAGTCGGTGCAGGCCGGGGTCGAGCGGTCGAAGTTGCCCAGGTCGATGCCGCGTTCGTTGGTCTTGGCGGCAGCGGGGGCCGCAAACGCCGCGGCAATGCACAGACTCAGGATTCGGATTCGCATGGGGGGACTCGCGGGGATGGGGTCGCGGATGCGACCGAACCCTCGCATTTTCCGCAGCCTCGCGTCGACGGGTAGTGCACAAGGTCATGTTGGCGCGACGGGACCGATGCGCCACGGACTGATCGCGAGGCGCGACAAAGCGATCGGATCTTGCACGGACCATGCCGGTGTGTGCGCATCTGGGCTTCGGGGTCGATCCGGGCATACCCCTGGTCCTGGCGCGTCGCACCTGTCCGTGATCGAGGCTCGGCGCACCCGGCCCATGACCCCAGCCACAGACTTTCCCCGTTTTGCTCAATAGGTCAACGGGAATCTGCACCGCCATGGTTGCGATCGAAATCCACGCCGGCACCGCGGTGCCGCGCGAAACGCGCACTGCACGCGCAGCGGCGCTGCGGATCGGCTTCGGCTGGCTGCTGCTGGTGGGTCTGGTGGTGCTGGCGATCCTGCGCTCGCAGGCCGGTACCCGGCTGGATTCGTTGACCGTCGACGAGGCCTGGCACATCGTCGCGGGCGTGGAGTACGCGCGCAGCGGCGACTATCGGCTCAATCCCGAGCACCCGCCGCTGAGCAAACGCATGGTCGGCGCGTGGATGCCCGATTCCTTCCAGTTGCGCGACAAGATGCCGTTGAGCAGCAAGGAGAGCGAGCGCAACTGGACCGAGGAGACCTTCTACCTCGAGAACGATTTCCGCGCAGCACAGCAGCGGGCGCGACTGGCGATGTTCGCCCTGCATGGCCTGTTGCTGCTGACCTTCGGCGGCCTGCTGTGGCATGCGCTGGGATTGGGATGGGCGGCTGGCACCCTGCTTTTCCTCGCACTCGAACCCACCGTCGGCGCGCACCTGCCACTGGTGATGACCGACCTGTCGCTGGCGCTGACCTTGGGCATCGCGGCGGTCTGCGCGGGACTGCTGCTGGCATCCTGGCAGTGGCGCTGGGCGGCAGCGCTGGGCGCGGCGATGGGCCTGGCGTTGGCGAGCAAGCACTCCGCGCTGCCCGGGGTCGCGGTGCTGGGCGCACTGTGCACTGTGGGCGCGGTGGTGACGTGCGTGCTCATGGCGCGGCGCGCGCGGGCTGCCGGAACCTCGCTGCGTGTCGCGCCGCTCGCGCTGGCGCAGCGCGCGCTGCAGCTTGGGCTCGCTGCCGTACTGGCGCTGGCAGTGCTGTGGGGCAGCTACGATTTCCGCTTCCATGCGGGCGCCGACGGCAGCGACGACTTCAACCAAACCATGGTCGACAAGGTCGCCGGACTGCGCATTCCGCTGTGGCGCGAGGGCGTCGGATTCGCCGACGCGCACCAGCTGTTGCCGCGGTCCTATCTGTGGGGTCTGGCGGATACGGTGCGGGCTGGTGTCGAAGGGCGCGGGGCGTCGCTATCGCCGTGGTACACGTTCCCGGCTTACATCCTTATCAAGGTGCCGCTCGGTCTGCTCGCGCTGGTCGCGCTCGGCCTGCTTGCATTGGCGCGCTTGCCGGGCCCGCGCGCCGCCGCTGCAGTGCGCCGCCGCGCGGTCGTCATCGCGCTATACGTGCTGGCTCTGGGCCATCTGCTGGCGTTGGGTTATTCGCAGGGTACCTATGGCGGTGTTCGCCACGCGCTGCCGGTGGTGATGGTGCTGGCCGTGCTGGGCGCCGCTGCGATCGCGTTTGCGGTGCAGCAGCGCGCGCGGGTCCTTGGCATCGCGACGCTGGCATGCGTCATTGCAACGCTGGCGCTGACCATCCGCGAACCGCGTCTTTGGGAATATCACAATGAACTCGTCGGCGGTACGGCGCAGGCATGGCGTATGGTTGGCGGCGAGGGAATGGACCTGGGCCAGCGCGCCTTCGAGCTGGCAGCGTTCCACGACGCGGTGATCGCGCCCACGGGACAGCCGCTGTACTCGGGCTACTGGTTCGGCGAAGAGCAGGCCAAGGCGTTGGGCCTGAACTATGCGCGCCGGGTGGTCGACCTCGACGACACCAATGTCGAAGGCGCCTACGAAGGCTTTGTCGTTCGCGGGATGCGGAGCCACGTACCCCAGCCGAAATGGGGCCACGATCCCGTCGAGATGTATGCCGGCCTGGAACGCGTGGCACGTTTCGGCTATATCGAAGTCTGGCGTGGCCGACAGCTGCTGCCGAGTGCCCGCGCCTCGTCGATGAGCGAGCGCATCGTTGAATACATCTACGAGGATGGCGGACAGGACTGGGAGAAAGTCGCCGCACGATTGCGCGAGGTGCTTGACGTGCTGCCGCAGCGTTTTTGGGATGCGATCGAACTCGGCAATGCCCAGCTGCGACTGGGCCGCCG
>JBBSDI010000077.1:0-12331 GCA_038249585.1 Lysobacterales bacterium
AGCAGCGCCATCTGCGGAAGTTCCGCCACGTTCCAGGCGCTCACGATCAGCCGGCGCGAGTCGGGATTGCGGCGAATCTCGTCGACCAGCCATGCGATCTGGTCCACCGTGCGGCCATCGGCACCCTGCCACGAGCGCCACTGCTTGCCGTACACCGGACCCAGTTCGCCCTCTGCCGAGGCCCACTCGTCCCAGATCGTGACCTTGTTCTCGCGCAGGTACGCGACATTGGTCTCGCCTTTGAGAAACCACAGCAGCTCGTGCACGATCGAGCGCAGGTGGACCTTCTTGGTGGTGACCAGCGGGAAGCCTTCGGTCAGATCGAAGCGCATCTGGTAGCCGAACACGCTGCGCGTACCGGTGCCGGTGCGATCGGCCTTGTTGGTTCCGTGGGTGAGGATGTGGCGCAGGAGGGCGTGGTAGTTATGCATGCTGTGGTCCGCGTCGAGCCGTGATTGTAGGTGGCGCGGGGGTGGGGGGATAGATTGCGGGGGATAGATTGCGGGGGAGGGGTTGTCGCGCGCGGCAGGTCGAGCCGACCTGCCCTATGGTGTGGGCTGGCGGCGGGACAGGCCCAGCAGTGCGATGCCGACCGCTATCAGCGGCAGCGACAGCAGTTGGCCCATCGTCAGCCAGTCGAAGGCGAGGTAGCCGATCTGCGCATCCGGTTCGCGCACGAACTCGACGGCAAAGCGGCACAGGCCGTACACCACGGCGAACACGCCGGATACTGCGTAGCGCGGGCGCGGACGTGCGGAAAACCACCACACGATGGCGAACAACAGCACGCCTTCGAGAAACGCCTGATAGAGCTGCGAGGGATGGCGCAGGAACGGATTCAGCTGGCCCGCATCGAAGGCAGTTCGCAGTGCCGCGGGCGCCAGGCTCGCGAACGGCTCCGGCAACGAAGTGGGAAACACCACCCCCCAGTCGCTGCCGGTGGGCTTGCCGTAAAGCTCGCCACCGATGAAGTTGCCGATGCGGCCGAATCCCAGTCCCGTGGGGATCAGCGGGGCGACGAAGTCGACCGTATCCCAGAACGCAATGCGGTTCTTGCGCGACCACCACCAGCCGGCGATCAGCACGCCGAGCAGGCCCCCGTGGAAACTCATGCCGCCTTCCCAGACCCGCAGCAGTGCCAGCGGTTCGCGCAGCCAGATGCCTTCGCTGTAGAACAGCATGTAACCGATCCTGCCACCGAGGATCACGCCCAGCATGCCGAGGAAGATCAGATCGCTGAACGCCTCGGCGCCGATCTTCAGGCGGCCCTGCGCGACGCGTCGCTGGCCCAGCCAGTACGCCAGGCCGAAGGCCACCAGATACATCAGGCCATACCAGTGGATGCCGAGCGGACCCAACTGCAGCGCGATCGGGTCGATGGTGTGCAGGTAGGTCATGCCGGGGCGTCATGCAGCGGAACCCGATTGTCGCCGATTATGACCGCGCCCTTCCACGTCCCACGCCGTCTTCGCCAACGGCATGGAGCCCGCACCCTGAACCTCAGCTGCTGATCAGCACGCGCGAGATCGCGCCCTTGAGATAGTCGCTTTCCGGGATCGCCGGATTCACCGGATGGTCCGGCGCCTGCTGCAACTGGCTGAGCACCTGCACCTGGCGGTCGAGGTGGCGCGCGCCCTGGTTGATCGCTTCCAACAAAGCCGCGCGCGGCATGTGGTACGAGCAAGAGCAGCTGATCAGTATTCCCTCGCGGCCGAGCAGCTGCATCGCAGCCTCGTTGATCCGCCGATAGGCCAGCCGACCTTCGCTGAAATCCTTCTTGCGCTTGATGAATGCCGGTGGATCGACGATCACCACGTCGTAGCGCTCGCGCAGATGGCGCTGGTCCTTGAGGAAATCGAAAGCGTCGGCTTCCACCGCACGCACGCGGTCGGACATGTTGTTGCGCGCCGCGTTGGCACCGATGGCTGCGACCGCCGCGGCCGAGGAATCCACGCAGACCACTTCGCTGGCGCCGAACGCCGCCGCACGCAGGCCCCAGGCGCCGACATAGCTGAATACATCGAGCACCCGCGCGCCGCGCACGAAGGGTGCGAGCTGGTCGCGATTGGCGCGCTGGTCGTAGAACCAGCCGGTCTTCTGGCCGTGCAGCGGATCGATGGTGAAGCTCAGCCCGCCTTCCTCGACCAGCAGTTCGGCCGGCACCGGGCCGATCGGTACCTCGGAGTAGTCGGGCAGGTTCTCCAGTGCGCGCGCGGAGCCGGCGTTCTTCCAGATGAAACAGGCGGGCGCGAGCACCTTGGACACCGCCTCGACCACCTCGTTCTTGAGCGCTTCCATGCCGGCCGTGGCGATCTGGCCCACGATCACGTCGCCGAAACGATCCAGCACCAGTCCGGGCAGGCCATCGGATTCGCCGTACACCAGGCGGTAGTAGGGTCGATCGTAGAGTTTTTCGCGCAGCGCCAGCGCCACATTGATCCGATGCACGATCAGCGAGCGATCCAGCGGATGGCGCAACCCACGCGCCATCAGTCGCGCGCAGATCAGCGCATTCGGATTCACGTAGCCGATCCCGATCGCCTTGCCCGCATGGTCGAGCACGATGGCCGCATCGCCCGGCCTGAAGTTGGTCAGCGGCGTGCGCTTGACGTCGACCTCGTTGCTGAAGATCCACGCGTGGCCCGCGCGCAGGCGGTCGTCCTCGCCCTTCTTCAGGCACAGCGCGGGATATTCGACGACCTGCTCGGCACTGTCGGCACTGTCGGCAATTGCTTCGGTCTGGGGCTCGTTCATCCGGGCAAGTTAGCGGAGCCGGCGACGCAAAGCGAATCGGCTGGCCGCCAGAACAGCCATCGAGACTGGCACTGGCGCCTGATCAGCCGCCCGGAACATGCAGCCCGGCTCGCCCCGACCCGCGACGCGATGCCCCACCACGAAAACGCTTCCCGCAACCATGCGGCAGGTCGGGGCGACCTGGCCTACGCATTGACGCTGGCGCGAACGCCTGCGGCCTCGCCGAAGCCGCGCGCGGCAAGCCACTCGTGGTTGTACAGGCGCGACTGGTAGCGCGCGCCGCTGTCGCACAGGATGGTCACGATGGTGTGGCCGGGACCGAGTTGGTACGCCAGTGCGACCGCTGCGGCCACGTTGATTCCCGAAGTGCTGCCCAGGAACAGGCCCTCTTCGTGCAGAAGTCGGTACACCATGCGCACCGTCACGCGATCATCGATCTTGATCGCGTCGTCGATTGGCGCACCGAAGAAATTGGCGGTGACCCGCCCGATGCCGATGCCCTCGGTGATCGAGCTGCCGCCATCGCCCAGTGGCTCGCCGGTTTTCACGTAGTAATACAGCGCGCTTCCGGGCGGGTCGGCGAGCACGGTGCGCACCGCAGGCTTGCGCCACTTCAGGTACTGCGCCACGCCCGCGAGCGTGCCGCCGGTGCCCGCGGCGGTCACGAAAGCATCGATCCGACCCTCGGTCGCGTGCCAGATCTCGGGCCCGGTGGTGGCGAAGTGCGCGTCGCGGTTGGCGGTGTTGTCGAACTGGTTGGCCCACAGCGCGCCGGGGATTTCCTGTGCTACGCGTGCCGCGACCCGCTGGTAGTGGTTGGGATCGGCGTAGGGCACCGCCTTGACCCGGCGCACGCTCGCGCCGAGCGCTTCGAGGATGGCGTACTTTTCCGGCGACTGGTTGTCGGGCAGCACCAGGATGCAGCGATAGCCGCGCGCATTGCACACATGCGCCAGGCCAATCCCGGTATTGCCCGCCGTACCCTCGACCACCGTGCCGCCCGCACACAGGCGACCCTCACGCTCGGCGTGCAGGATGATCGCCCGTGCCGCGCGATCCTTGACCGAACCACCCGGATTCATGAACTCTGCCTTGCCGAGGATCTCGCAGCCGGTTTCCTTGCTGACGCCGGCCAGACGAATCAGCGGCGTATCGCCGACTGCACCCAGAAAACCGTTGCGCGGTCGCGGCGCGCGGATGGACTGCTCGTTCATGCCAGATCACCTTGGTATCGGTTGGGGTTGGCGTGAAACGCGCCCAGAAAAGATGTGCCGCTCATGGTGCGGGTCGTCGGCACGCCAGGTCAGTGCCATCCGTAACGCGCGGCCGCTTCAAGCACGATGCGGTTGTGCGCGCGTCTGGCGGCATCGAGCGGCGCCTGAACTCCGGGATCGCCGCGTTGCAGGAGTGAAAGATATTGCTCGCCGTCGGGCGCCTGCTGCCAGTCGTTGGCGATCAGCCACGCCTCGATGCGCGCACTGCCGGCAACCATTGTCGGCACCTCGCGGAACGAAGCCGCTGCCGTGCGCATTGCACGCGCGAAGGCGGCATCCTGCAGCCCGCTGTAGGGCTGCCCGGCGGCATCGCGCAGGTTGATGAACCACAGCTCGTCGCCGGCGCCGCGATAGCCGCCGAGCAAGCCCTTGTCGACGCTGCCGGCATACTGGAAAAAACGATGCGCAAGCGGCGCATCGAGCACGCCGTAAGGAAAACCAATCCGCACCACGCGGTGTGCCGTGGCCTGCGTACCCGAATGCGATACCAGCACGCTGTGCTGGCGCAGCACGTAGCCCAGCGCTGCGGCAAGGCGGTCGGCATCGGTGCGCTCGGCATCGAGGCTGGTTTGCAGCGACACCCCGGTCTTGCCCAGATAGCCGCCCGGCTCGATGCGGGTCTGCGCGCTGGACGCATCGATGCGCACTGCTGCGAGCACCAGCGGCAGCACCTCCTCGCGTACCGCGCGCGCCACCGCGTCGCGCTCGCGATAGCCCGGATCGTCGATGTTGGGCAATGCCATCTGCAACGAGGGAATCGCCTCCCACGACACCACGAAGGCATCCGTATCGGGCAGCGGCGAGCCGGGTCTGCCGCGCTCGGTGGCGCAACCGAGCACCGACAGACCCAGCAATGCCGTCAGCGCGAAGCGCAACATCGAAAAAGGTCGGGACACCCCGGCCGCACGCCTTGACTGGGGGCAAGAACGCATGGGACCGGGGCTCCCGTAGGCGAACATGATCAGAAGCGCGCGTCGAGACGTGCGTAGTAGAAGGCACCGTTGACGCCGATGCCGGACAGCACGTCGTACGGCAGATTGCCGAAGTAGAAGATGTCTTCGTTGGAGCGCTCCGGATACTCGTCGGTCAGGTTGCTGCCGCCGATCGACACCGTGAGCGATTCATTGAGCTTCCAGCCGAGTTCGGCGTCCAGCTGGTAGCGCGCATCGTAGGTCTGTTGCGGCACGAAACCGCCGCCGAAGTTGAACACGCGCGTGGTCGCTCCATGGCGGATGCCGCGCACCAGCACCGACCAGTCGTCGTTCTCCCAGTTGCCGGCGAGCACTGCCTTCTGGCGTGGAGCGGCCGAGGTGAGCGTATTGCGCTCCTCCACACCGAAGATCACGTCGGTGATGCCCAGATCGATCAACTGCTGCGGCGTATCGGACACCCGCTCGATCGTGGTTCGCGCATAGCCGTAGGATCCGTTGACGGTCAACTCGCCGGAGAGCAATTCGCCACGCCAGCTGCCGACCAGATCCGCACCGCGGGTTTCGGTATCCACCGCATTGGTGAAGTAGTTCACGCCCTCGATGCCGACCAGGCCGAACCGCTGCTGCACCAGCGCGGTGAGGGCAGGGCCCGCGATGCGCTCCGACAGCGTGATCCGATCATCGATCTGGATCTGGAACAGGTCGAGGGCGAGACTGAAGCCGGAACCGAAGTCGGCCGTGAAGCCGAGGCTCACGTTGACCGAGGTCTCCGGATCAAGGGCCTGGGCGCCGAGCGCGCGGGCGATCGGATTGAGCACGGGCAAGGTGCGCACGCTGCGCACCTGCCCGCCATCGCCGAAGTCGGTGCTGGTGTCCTGGTAGGACGACTGCGCCAGCGAGGGCGCGCGCAGGTTGTTGGATACCGCACCGCGCACCGCGAACACGTCGGTGAACGCGAAGCGGCCGCTGAGCTTGCCGGTCAGCTCGCCGCCGAAGTCGTCGTAGTTCTCGTAGCGCGCGGCCGCACCGAGGAACAGACGGTCGGTGACATCGCCGGAGACTTCGGCATACACGCCGTAAACATCGCGCGAGGTGTCGGTTGCATCGCCCGGCGTGAGTCCCGGCCCACCCTGCGCGCCGGCGGCGCGAGCGGTCAGCGGACCGATCGCGTAGGAGGCGGGATCGCCCGGTCCAACCTCGTAGCCTTCGACGCGATACTCCGCGCCCACCGCCAGCGTGAGAGGATTCTCGGCAAAGCCCAGCGCGAGATCGCGGCGCGCATCCGCGTTCAGGGTCCACTGGTCGAACTGGTAGTCGCCCAGCTTGAACGATGTCGGTGACGTCGGGCCGAGCGAGGCGTTGAGCGAGTCCTGCACGCCGTAGGTGAAACGATTGCTGCCAAAGGTCAGGCTGCCGTCGTAGTCCCAGTCGCCGAGCAGTCCGCGCACGCCGCCACTGAAGCCGACATCGCGGTTGTCGCCGGTGCTGGACGGGCGAAATCCATTCGGATACACCGCACGCAGATTGCTGCGTCCATCCGGATAGCGGAAGAAGTTCGCACCCAGCGTATCGCGCGAGTTGAAGGTCGCGAAGCTGTACAGGGTGGCCGTATCCGACAGCGGCAGTTCGGTGTTGGCCCAGAGATTGCGGTCGAGCAGTTCAGGATCGCCGATGCGGTAGTTGACCCGTCCCGCCAGCGCGAGATTCGCCGGCGTCTGCGCTTCGAAGAATGGAATCTGGTCGAGACCCGCGCGGTTGTTCTGGTTGCGGTCCTTGTATTCGATGCCGAAGCGCAGGAAGCCGTCGTCACCGATCGGAAAGCCGTAGTTCGCATCGGCCACCACGGTCTGGCCGTCGGTGAGCGTGCGATCGATGGGCTCTACGTCGGTGTGGTGCGCGCCATAGCTGACCGATGCCGAACCGCCCTCGCGGCTGCTGTCGAGGATCACGTTGATGACACCAGCGATCGCATCGGAGCCGTACTGCGCACCGGCGCCATCGCGCAGCACTTCGATGCGCTCGATCGCACTGATCGGGATCGAGTTGAAATCGACCGGCGCGGTGCCCTTGCCGATCTTGGTGCCGATGGTGACGATCGCGGAAGTGTGGCGGCGCTTGCCGTTGACCAGCACCAGCACCTGGTCGGGACTCAGGCCACGCAGCTGCGCTGCACGCACGTGGTCGGAGCCTCCGGAGTTCGACTGCCGCGGGAAGTTGAACGAGGGCAGCAGGATGCCCAGCGCCTGGCCCAACTCACCGCCGACCACGCCGGCACGGCGCAGATCGTCGCGGGTGAATACGTCGACCGGGATGGGCGTGTTGAGCACGGTGCGATCCTTCGCGCGCGTCCCGGTCACGATGATCGCATCGAGGGTCGTGTCCGCCGCATCCTGGGCGACAGCTTGGGCAACGGGAATGGCCAGTGCACTGGCGAGGGCAGCGGCAATCAGGGTGGTACGGGCAATCGACATCGGGTTCTCCTCGGGTTGATGGTCCCGGGTCCCGACGTGCGCTGCTCCACAAACGAAAAAGTCCGCGAGGCAGCGCCGTCGCGGACTTCGGGATTCGTTGCTGTTTCGCTAGATCAGCATTCAGACGAACCGCGGGCCGCGCAGGCGTGCGCAACAACACATGCACATGCACATGCACATGCAGGCGCGTGTGTTGGCCCAAGCGGCGGCGCTGGTGGTGCGGTGAGTCATGCTTGAAGTTGTAACCGGCCAGGGAATTCGTGTCAAGCATCGCCGCATCAAGACAGTCTTCGGACACATTCCGCCCGCAGCGTCACGGTCCGGATCAGTTCTCGTGCTTTGCGTTGCGCTCGCGACGGGCCCGCGCCAGCATGTTCAGCGCCTCGACACTGGCCGAGAACGCCATCGCGAAGTACAGATAGCCGCGCGGAATGTGGAAATCCAGACCGTCGGCGATCAATGCCATGCCGATCAGGATCAGGAACGACAGGGCGAGCATCTTGATCGTGGGATGGCGCTCGATGAACTCGCCGACCACGTCGGCTGCGAGGATCATCACCAGCACGGCAAGCAGGATCGCCGTGACCATGATCGGGATGCTGTTGACCAGGCCCACGGCAGTGATCACCGAGTCGAGCGAAAACACGATATCGATCACCGCGATCTGGGCGATGACCATACCGAACGACGCCGATGCGCTGCCGATGCCGGTCGGATCGCTGCCGCCCTCGACGCTGTCGTGGATTTCCATCGTGCCCTTGACCAGCAGGAACAGCCCGCCGCCGATCAGAATCAGGTCGCGGATCGACAGGTCGACGTCCCACAGCGAAAAAAGCGGCTCGCTCATCTGCACCAGCCAACTCAGACTGATCAGCAGCAGGATGCGTGTAATGCATGCCAGTGCGAGTCCGAAGCGGCGTGCGGCCGGCCGGCGCGCCGCATCGAG
Organism: Lysobacterales bacterium; assembly: GCA_038249585.1. GTDB lineage: Bacteria > Pseudomonadota > Gammaproteobacteria > Xanthomonadales > Ahniellaceae > UBA4656. Next base: position 8,378 of record JBBSDI010000077.1, read on the forward strand.
CCTGCTCACGGCGACCGAGATGAACACGAGGTTGTCGACGCCCAGCACGATCTCGAGCGTGGCCAGCATGAACAGGGTGAGCCAGAACTCGCTGGTCAGCAGGATTTCCATCGATCAGCGACTAGGCGCGGCGGCTCACAGGGAGCTGCCGAATCTCTGCCAGGCGACGAGTCCGAAGCAGACCAGCACGTTGATCAGCAGCACGAATACCGCCGCTGAGCCCATGTCCTTGGCGCGTCCGGCCAACTCGCTGAACTCCGGACTGACCTTGTCGACCACTGCCTCGATACCGGAATTGAGCAGTTCGACCGACAGCACCAGCAGCAACGATGCGATCAGCACGGCGCGCTCGACCGCGCTGGTGCCCAACCACAGGCCCAATGGCGCGAGCACCACGCACAGGTACACCTCCAGTCGGAACGAGCTTTCGTAACGGAAGCCCATGCCCAGACCGCGCAGCGACCATTGCATCGCTTTCCACATGCCGTGCGGACCACGCGGAAGCAGGCTCGTTTTTCCGTCGGCCATGGTTCGCGCGCGGTCTCGTGCAAGGTATCGGCTGGGCGCGCGGCAAGGCCGTCGCGCCGCGCAAGGGTAGTGGGAAATCGCTTTGCGGACAACGGATTGCGCCAGTTGCAGGCCCATGACTTCACGCCGACGCAATCCACATGCTGCTTGTTGCACAATTGGCTCGTGGCCGAATGGCGGCCGGAATCGATGAAGGATCGTTTATGTTCAACCCTGAACAGCTCCTCGGAAAACTGCTGGGCGGCTCGATGTCGGGCGGTCTTGGCGGCAAGAAGCGCCGCAAGGGCGGCTCGATGCTGGGCAATATGAGCACCGGAACCAAGGCGCAGCTGGGCATCGGTCTGCTCGGGGTCGCCATGGCCGCCTGGGACCACTACAAGACCCAGCCGGGCGCGGCTTCCTCTGCGGGCATGCCGCCGACTCCAGGTACCGCGACCGCGCGACCGACAGCACCGCTGCAAATGCCACCACCGCCGCCAGGCGCGCCGGGATCGATGCAAGCGCTGCCCGCAGCGCCGGTTGCGAGCGCAGCGCGCGATCAGCGCACGCACGACATGGTGCTGCTGATCCAGGCGATGGTCGCGGCAGCAGCTGCCGACGGCCATATCGACGATATCGAGCGCGGGCAGATCATCCAGCGTGCAACCGACGCACAGCTCGACGCGGAGACCCAGGCCTTCCTGCGCGCCGAGCTGGATGCGCCGAAGTCGCTGGCAGCGATCGTGTCGGCCGCGCGACCCGAACTTGGCATCGACATCTACGCGGCGTCCTGCGTGGCGATCAGTCTCGATACCGAAGCCGAGCGGGTCTATCTGGATACGCTCGCCATGCGCCTGAATCTGGGTGCCGACACCCGGCAGACGATCCATGCACAGGTCGGAATCGCCTAGCGCGATCCGAACCCGCAACCTTTGCAAGGGCATGCGCCCTCCCCTTCGCTTTCAGCCGCACCGGAGAATTCCATGCATCAGTGGTTCTTGAGCTACAACGGCCAGCAGGTCGGCCCGCTCGATCAGGCCGCCGCGATCGCGCAGGCACGCGGCAACCCGAACGGCCATTGCTGGCGCGCAGGATTCGCCGAATGGATTCCGATCGCCAGCTGCACGGAACTGTCGGCAGCACCGAACGCCATGGTCAGCAGCACGCCGCCGCCAAGTTCGCAGCGCAGTGCCGATGTCATCGACTACAAGGTGTTCGGCGAGGACATGCAGTTCGTCGAAGTCGAACTGGATCCCGGCGAAAGCGTGGTCGCCGAGGCAGGTGCGATGATGTACAAGGACGCTTCCGTGCAGATGGAAACCATGTTCGGCGATGGCTCGCACAGCGGCCAGGGCGGCAGCTTCGTCGACAAGCTGATGTCGGCCGGCAAGCGCGTGGTCACCGGCGAGAGCCTGTTCACCACCCTGTTCTCGAATGCGGGTGCCGGCAAGGCCAAGGCTGCCTTCGCAGCACCGTATCCGGGCACCATCATTCCGTTGAGTCTTGGCAACTACAACGGCCGCATCATCTGCCAGAAGGACTCGTTCCTGTGCGCGGCACGCGGCGCATCGATCGGACTGTTCTTCCAGAAGAAGATCCTCACCGCGCTGTTCGGCGGCGAGGGTTTCATCATGCAAAAGATCGAAGGCGACGGCATCGTGTTCGTGCACGCAGGCGGCACCGTGGTCGAGCGGCAGCTCGCCGCGGGCGAGATCCTGCATGTCGACACCGGCTGCGTGGTCGCGTTCACCGATACCGTGGGCTTTGACATCCGCAGCGTCGGCGGGGTCAAGTCGATGCTGTTCGGCGGCGAAGGCGTGTTCTTCGCCGAACTCAAGGGCCCCGGCCACGTGTGGGTGCAGTCGCTGCCGTTCTCGCGTCTGGCCGGCCGCATGATGATGGCAGCGTTCCAGAAAGGCGGCTCGCGCGACGAGGGCTCGGTACTCGGCGGTCTCGGCGGCATTCTTTCCGGAGACCGCGGATTCTAGCCCGCAACGCCATGTCCGCGTCAGCAGGCGGCCTGCCGTGGGTGCGTGGCGCGGCGATCTGCATGGTGCTGATCGTTGGCGCCGTGACCCTGTCGCCGCTGCGCAATGCCGGTTTCTTCAGCGACGACTGGGGCTTCGTGTCGATGGCGCGATTCATCGACTCGCCGCTGTTGTTCTACGTCGGCGATCACTCGTCGACCTACGTGTATCGCCCGAACGGCATGTTGTTCTGGTGGCTGACGGTGGCGATCGCCGACAACAGCGCGGTGGCGCACTATGCGTTCAATGCCGCCGTGCATCTGATCAACGCCGCGATCGTGGTGCTTGTCGCTGCGCGATTCGCTTCGATACCTGTTGCTGGCGCGCTGGGCCTGCTGTTCGCGGTGCATCCGATCGGTGTTGCGACGACGTCATGGCTGAGCGACCGCTACGACCTGCTGGCCACACTCGGCGTGCTGTGGGCGATCGCAGCACTCGAGCGCTCGATCGGCGCTGCGCGCCCGTCGCCATGGCTGCTGCCTGCGTGGCTATTGGCGATTGGCTCCAAGGAGACCGGGCTGACCTTCGCTGTCTACCTTCTGATTCGGATTCTGGTGGCGCGACCGTGGACACGCCGGCAGCGAATACAGGTTGTCGCCGCAATGGGCGCAACAGCGCTGCTGTTCCTCGCGGTCCGCTACGCGGTGCTGACCCAGCCCAACTCCGCAGGATTGCTGACAAACCCGCTGCTTGCCGCATGGACCGGCACCACCAACTGGCTTGGTACCCTGCCGCTTGCGCTCGGCAACCGCTCCGCCTGGGTCGGCTGGCCCGCGTTGCTGGTGCTGCTGGCAATCTGCAGTTGGGGCTTGCGGACTTCCTGGCGCGATGGCGGCGCGTTGTTGGCAGCGCTGGCTTCCATGGCGGCGATCGTTGTCGTGCAGTCGCCCATAACACAGCTCACCTTGCCCAATGGTGCGCTCGAGAATCCTGTCAACTTCCGGTTTTTCTACCTCGCCTTCGGATTGATGCTGTTGTCGATCGCCATCACGGCATCCGCGTTGTCGCAGCGCGGTGCTGCGATTCTGGGCAGCATCGCGCTGGCGGGCGCTGCGGCCGCCATCGTTCCATCGTATCGGATGACAGCCCAGTGGGCGGCCTCGACCGCCATCGACAACCGCCCGGCGTTGGCGGCAATCATCGAGGAAGTCGGCAGCAGGCAGTTCCCGCGCGAATGTCGCATCCATGTGCTCAATGCCGGCACCGATCCCGACCTGCCTGGATTTCTCGACAACGCGGTACGCGCGAGTCTGGCGGCGGAACACAGCGCGCAGTCGTGCATCATCATCGGCATGCAGGCGCCTTGGCTCGCGCTGCCCGATTCCGACCGCTGCACCGATGCCGACTGGGCGCCGCTCGTACCGCGCCAAGCGCAGGGAAAGCCGGTGAGTGCCCGCGATGCCGGCGGGTTCTGCATGCT
>JBBSDI010000078.1:0-12322 GCA_038249585.1 Lysobacterales bacterium
GCGCCCGGATCGCGCGACAGCGGCGTGATGTCGACCCATGCTACGCCGTGTGCGTTGCATTCTTCGCAGGCGGTTGCATTGAAGGCATCGATCTGGTGCGCGATGTGCGCGGTGTCGCGGCCGCTGCTGGCGGCGAATGGTGTCACGCCCCAGTCGGGGATCGACAGCACCAGCACCCGCCCGGCGCGCTCGCCGGCCAGCGCGATTGCGCGCACGAGCAGGCCGGCGAACTGTTCGCGGTATTCGCCGAGGCTGCGGCCGCGGTACTGGTTGTTGACTCCGATCTGCAGCGAGACCAGGTCGCAGGGTGGCGTCAGCACGCTCGCATCGATGGCGCAGGCCAGTTCGTCGGTGCTCCAGCCGGTGCAGGCGATCATCTGAGCTGGCGCGATCGCGACGCCGTGCCCGCGCAGTGCCGCCGCCAGCTGCACCGGCCAACGCGCGTCTTCCGCGACAGCCTCGCCGATGGTGTACGAGTCGCCGAGCGCCAGCCAGCGAAGCTGTTTGCCAGCGAGCGCATCCATCCGCGGGCGAACTACAGGTCGCGCCCGCGCGATGCTCAGGCTACGGCGGCCTGGCGCTTGCCATCGAGCTGGGCGGCGTGCCGCTCCAGCACCCGCTCGATGCGGCCGAACACATCGACGATCATCGGCGCTGGCGGCAGCAGGGTGACCCGGAAATGATTGCGATACGGCACGTTGAAGCTGGAGCCCGGCACCAGCAGCACCTGTTCGGTCTCGAGCAGCTCCAGCGCCAGCGCGTAGTCGTCGATCGGCCCGGTGCGGGTGGTGTCGATACCGGGGAACGCATACAGCGCGCCTTGCGGTTTGGCCACCGACAGGAATCTGCTGCGCGCCACTGCATCGAGCACGGCGCGACGCGATTCATGCAATCGCCCAGCGGGACCGGTCAGCGCCGAGATGGTGTCCGGGCCGGTCAGCGCGGGCACGATCGCCCATTGCGCGGTGACATTGCTGCACAGGCGCAGCGCTGCCAGCAGCACCAGCCCGTGCAGGTACTCCGCGGCGTGCTTGATATCGCCCGACGCCGTCAGCCAGCCCACCCGATAGCCGCAGGCGCGGTGCACCTTGCTCAGGCCACCGAGCGACAGCACCAGCGTGTCGGGCGCGAGCTTTGCCATCGGCACGAATTCGGCGTCGTCGTAGAGCACCTGGTCGTAGATCTCATCGCACATCAGCACCAGCCGGTGGCGGGTGGCGATCGCGGCGATACGTTCGAGCAGCGCGCGCGGATACACCGCACCGGTCGGATTGTTCGGGTTGATCACCACCAGCGCGCGGGTGCGCGGGGTGATCTGCGCTTCCAGCGCATCCGGATCGGGCAGGAAGCCGTTGTCCGCGCCGCACGGATAGTGCACCGCGGTGCCGCCGTTGAGGATGGTGCTGGCGGTCCACAGCGGATAGTCGGGCGAGGGCACCAGTACTTCCTCGCCAGGCGCGAGCAGTGCGCGCAGCGCGATGTCGATCAGCTCGCTGACACCGTTGCCGATGAACGTCGTCTCGACCGTGACATTCGGCGCGCCGCGCGCGCGCTGCTGGGCGACGATCGCCGCGCGGGCCTCGCTCAGTCCCTGTTCGACGCAATAGGCTTCGCTGCGGCCGAGGTTGTTGGCCAGCGCCTCGCGCAAGTGTCCGGGCACCGTAAATCCGTAGACGCCGGGGTTGCCGATGTTCAGGCGCAGGATCTGGTGACCCTTGGTCTCGAGTTCGCGCGCACGGTGGGCCAGTTCGCCACGAATCTCGTAGCGCACTTCGGAAAGTCGCGGGCTGGCCGCGAAGGGACGCTGGGGCATGCCGGGATCATCGTCGTGAAACCGGTGATGATGCTAGCCGACTTCGGTCGAGCAGCGGCACCAGGCCTGCGTCTGCCCGCAGTTTGCCCGCATTCAGCCGGCACCCGGTCAGATGGCACCCGCTCGCGCCTGCAACCATTCCGGAAGTCACTGCATCTTCTGGCAGAGGCGCAGCGCCGATTTGGCGCGTAACCTGCAATCCGTCGGGAACTCGCTGAAACACAAAGAAAAACCGACGTGACTTCCGGCATATTGGAAGTTGCTGAGCTGGTGTTATAGTGAGCTACAACACCAGTCGATCACCGCAACGGAGCACACCATGCACACCTTCGAGAAGACCCTGTTCAACGCCATGCTGCCGATGTTCGAGCGCGCCCTCGCGATCGCTGCCAACACCGCGCGCGCGGTACCGGCACCGGTGTCAGCCACCGCCACCGCCGGCGTTGCCACGCCCGTGGCCGCCCACGGCCCCGCGCCGCAGTTGCCCCGGGCCGCCTGACCGTGGCCAGGCCGCTGATCTACTCCGTACTTGCCGCGGCTCTGGCCAGTTCGGTCGTCGCGCTGTCGGGTTGCGGCAGCGCGGCACAGTCCGAGGTGATCGCCGCAGAAAAAGTCGTGCGCGGCACGCCGGTCGAAGTCGCCACCGTGGTGCGCGGCGAACTGGCAGCGTCCTACGACGCCACCGCATCGCTGGAAGCCGTGCGCGAAGCGACCCTGCTCGCCGAGATGGCCGGCGAAGTGGTGTCGATCGCGGTCGAGGAAGGCGACCAGGTGGTTGCCGGCCAGATCCTGGCGCGGGTGGAGAACTCGCGGCAAACCCTGGAGTTGCGCCAGGTCGAAAGCGTCGCCAACCGCATCTCGCACGACGAGCGCCGCAACGAGACCCTGATCGCGCGCCGCATGATCAGTCGCGACGCTTACGACAAGACCCGCTATGAGGGCCAGACCCAGGCCGCAGTGGTGGATCTGAAGCGGCTCGATCTGGACAAGACCGCGATCCGCGCACCCTACGCGGGCGTGATCACGCGCCGCTACATCAAGGACGGCCAGTGGCTCAAGCTTCAGGAAAAGGCGTTCGCGATCGCCGATTTCTCCAAGTTGCAGGCGCGCATCGATGTTCCGGAGCGCTCTTCGGCGCTGATCCATCCAGGCGCGGCTGTGCGCTTCGCCGCCGACGCCGTTCCGGGCCGCGTATTCGACGCGGTGATCGAGCGCATGGCGCCTGTAGTCGATACCGCCAGCGGCACGCTCGCTGCGGTAGTGGCGATCGACAACCGCGACCGGGCGCTGCGCCCGGGTCTGTTCGTGCGCCTCGGTGTCACCTACGAGCGCATCCCGGATGCGCTGCTCGCCCCGCGCATCGCACTGATCGACAGCGAAGGCAACCGCCACGTGTTCGTGGTGGTCGACGGCAAGGCAACCCGACGCAGCGTAGTGCTGGGTCTGGCTGCAAACGATCGGGTGCAGATCCTGGACGGTCTGGCCGAGGGCGACCAGGTGGTGGTGGTCGGCCAGAACGCGCTGCTCGATGGCGCCGTGGTGCAGGCGCTCACGCCGGTCGCGCCGGATCCAAAAAGCGGTACTGCAAAGCTCTGAAACGCGGGCTCGAAGCCCGCACGTCCGGCCCGTCGGCACATGCACGTGCCGACCTCATGAGAAATCGTTGGGTGATCGCGTCAGCGCGCCTTGCCGCCGCCGAGCAGCGCGATCGCGGCCAGAATCGCAACCCCGGCCTCCAGCGCCAGCGCCGCGCGCAGGAATGTCGAGTCGGCACCGGTGACAAGCATGCCCGCGAGGCGGGCGGCTGCAATCGATCCGTACACGACCAGGCTCAGCTTGAGCCCATCGCGCAACCTGCCAGCGGTGAGCGCGCACCCGATCAGCAGGCCACCCAGCGCCAGCTCGATGCCGCCGTAGAACGCCATCAGCTCGGTCGCGGCCAACGCACCGGAAAGTTGCACCCCCGCCATCGCCATGGTCGGCAATGGCGCGAGCAGGAAAGCCACGCCGAACGCGAGAAAGCCCAGTCCGCCCAGCCATAGAACGACAAGTCCGAACGCGCGCATCGCGATCCCCCGTGATTGATGTGCAGGCAACCGCGCCAGCGTGCCGCGTGGTGCACTGCTACGCAACTGCATGCGTCGTTGATAGCGCGCGCGCCGTGCAGATCGTGCGAGGACCGGGCGTACCCGAAGCCACCCGCTGCAAGCCGGCCGCGACCACGCAGGAATGATCCGGGCTAGACTCGGGCCGTGACCGGTCCACACCACAGCCCCGCACTTGCACGTATCGGTTGGCGCGCCGAGGACACCGACGCATTGGTCGGCGACCTGTCGTGCGGACACACGGTCGCGCGGGTGGTCGAACAGCACCGCAGCGGCTATCGGGTCGACGATGGTGAATCGATCTATCCGGTGCAGGCGCCCGCGGCACTGGTTCGCGCCGGTGTCGATCCGCTTGGCCGTCCCGCGGTCGGCGACTGGGTGGTGCTGTCGCCTGCCAAGCCGCCGATGATCGAGCGGGTCCTGCCGCGACGCGGCGCACTGGCCCGCGCCGCCGCCGGCGAGCGCCACGTGACCCAGCTGATCGCTGCCAATGTCGACGTGGTGTTCGTGGTCTGCGGGCTCGATGACGACTACAACCCGCGCCGCATCGAGCGCTATCTGGTGCTGGTCGAAGGCAGCGGTGCACAACCGGTGATCGTGCTGACCAAGGCCGATACCGCCGCGGACGCCGACACGCGGCGACTCGAGATCGAGCGTCTGGCGCCCACTGCGGTAGTACTCGCGGTCAATGCCCGCGACCCGCAAACCGCGCTCGTACTCGAGCCGTGGTTGCGCAGCGGCAGCACCGCAGTACTGGTCGGCTCCTCCGGTGCCGGCAAGTCGACGCTGACCAACACGCTGCTCGGCATAGAACGGCAAAAGACCGCCGCGGTGCGTGCGACCGACAGCCGGGGGCGCCACACCACGGTGCATCGTGCGCTGATTCCGCTGCCTGCCGGCGGTTGTTTGATCGACACCCCGGGCATGCGCGAGCTCAAGCTCACCGGCACCGAGGATCTCGACATCGGGCAGTTCGCCGACATCGCGGAACTGGCCAGCGGCTGCAAGTTCCGCGACTGCGCGCATCAGTCCGAGCCCGGCTGCGCGATCCGCGCGGCACTCGAGTCGGGCAGCCTCGATCCGCATCGCTGGGCCAACTGGGTCAAGCTCAGTGGCGAGCTTGCCGGTGCGCGCCACAGCACCGCCAACCAGCACCAGCGCAAGACCAACGAAAAAACCGTGACACGCGCAGTGGGCAAGCGCCTGAGCGACGAGCACGGGTCGCGCTGAGATGGTCGACGGCGAGGCGCTGATCCTGCAGGAGCTGGCCGCGCTCGACCGTCGACTGGTGCAGGCCGCCAAGCCGATCCGCCTGCTGTCGGCGGTGAGCTGGCCGGCGCGTGTGCAGACCGAGTTCCTCGAGCGCTGGCGCCATGGCCGCGTCAGCCTGCCGCACGTGGAGTATGCGCGGGCCGACTATTCCGGCACCCGCGACGAGATCGAGGCCGTGCAGCAAGCAGCCCACGTCTACGGCGACCATCCGGTGGCCGACTACATCTGGCGTACCGCCGAATCGCTGGACGTCACCACCCGCCTGCTCGATGCGCTGGGCACCGCCGAGGTGACCGAGCACTCGATCCGCCTGTTCGGCAAACCCGGCGATTTGTTGCCAGGCTCGGAAGTGCACAACATCGACGCAGCACGGCATTTCATCACCCTCGCCGAGGAGCTGTCGCAAGAGCTGGCGTCGCAGGAGGCCGACTACTGCCTGTCGGCCGAAGTGCTGCAGCAGGAACTGCAGGAACAGATCACCCGCTTCTTCGTGCACCACAAGGTGCGCGTCGAGATCGATCCCAACCTGATGGCCAAGGCAGCGGCCGGACCCACGCGTATCCGCCTGCGCTCGGCCACCGCATTCTCCGAATACGATCGCCACCAGCTGCTCGAACACGAAGCCTTCGTGCATTCGCTGACCGCGCTCAATGGCCGCGAGCAGCTCAATCTGCCGACGCTCGGCATCAATGCGCCGCGCATCACCGCCACCCAGGAAGGACTGGCGACCTTCGCGGAGCTGATCACCGGTGCGATCGACATCGGGCGCATGAAGCGGATTTCGATGCGCATCATCGCGATCGACATGGCGCTCAAGGGCGCCGACTTCATCGATGTATTCAAGTACTTCCTGGGCTCCGGCCAGACCGAAGCGGACAGCTTCACCTCGACCCAGCGTGTATTTCGCGGTGTGCCGCTCGTCGGTGGTGCCGCGTTCACCAAGGACACGGTGTATCTGCACGGACTGCTCAGCGTGCACACGTTCTTTCGCTGGGCGCTGAAGAACTCGCGTCTGAAGCTGATCCGCTACCTGTTCGCCGGCAAGCTGGCCCTGCACGACGTGATCGCGCTGGAACCGTATTTCGATTCCGGCTGGCTCAAGCCGCCGCTGTACATCCCGCACTGGATCTCGCGCGCCAACGGCCTGGCCGGCATGCTGGCATTCTCGCTGTTTGCCAATCGCATCCGCCTGGATCGGGTGCAGGCGGATGATCTGGTGCTTGGGCTGTAGCGCGGCGTGGGTGCGGCCGGTGTATCCGGTTGCTGCCGCGGCGTGGGTCGCCCACGGAGTGGGCTCCTGCAGACAAGCGCGCGGTGCAGTGTCGTGCAGGTGCTAGATCGGCTTCTCGGTCCGTCGCGCACCACGGGTGCAGCCGGTGTGTCCGGTTGCTGTCGCTCCGTCGCTCGCCCACCGGGTGGGCGACCGCAGCGTATCGGTCCCGCCGCGACGCTTGTCGCGCGCCGGATGCGTTACTACAAATAATCCGACTGGCGGGCGACTGGCGGGCTTGTCGCTCGTCGCTGGTGCGGCGCGCTACCAGCGCCACGCGACCGTGAGGTCGACCTGGCGTGGTTCGCCGAGAATGCGCTTGAACGCGGTACGGTCGTCGACGTGGTCGACGTACTGCTCGTCGAGCAGATTGGTCGCCGTGAGGGCAACGCCGAGCCGACTACCCTGCCAGCCAAGGCGCGCGTCGAGTACGGTATAGCCGGCGCGACGGGTCGGTTCGATGAAACCGGGCACGTCGCCGGCAACCAGAGTGGTCGAGCTCGCCGATGCAGCCCGGTAGGCGTCGATCGCCGCCGACCAGCCGCTGTCATTGCGCCAGATCAGTCCAGCCAGAAGGGTCGATCGGGGTGCGTCCGGCGCATCGCGCCCGGTCAACGACACGCGGCTGTTGCCGATCCGCAACTCGCCGCTGCGATGGCGGGCATCGAGCAATCCGATGCCGCCCCGCCACGCGATCGATGCGCTGATATCACCTTCGGCCTCGAGCTCCAGGCCGTCGATCCGGGTGCGGAACGCTTCGTCGGGTTGCACCAGGAAGGTGTCGAGAAAGCGGCGGTTCTTCCACTCGGTGCGGAACACCGCCAGTCGCGTGCGTACGCCTGCCTCCGACCAATCCGCACGCCAGAACAGCTCGGTGGTATCGAGGCGCTCGGGTGCATAGTCGCCCACCAATACGAAACTCGATCGACCGCCGCTGCGGTAGCCGCCCTGGTGGGTGACGCCAATCTCATGTTGGTCTGTCGGCGTCCACGCCAACGATGCGCCGGGCAGCCACAGGTCGTAGCTGGTATTGAGCGGCGTTTCGCGAACGCTCCGCGGCGGCTGCGGCGGAAAGCTGAGGAACCGGATGGCGCTGGTGGCAAAGTCTTCGTCGATGTGGCGGGCACCAGCGCTGGCGCGCCAGCGCTCGGACTGCCAGCTGATCTCCACAGTTGCTGCGCGGGTCTCCAGATCGAGCGCATTGATCGCGGTGTCCGAGGTCGATGCACCGGCTGGCGCGCCGAGAGTCGATTGCGTGGTCGTGCCGCCCACCAGTTCGCTGTCCTGACGCTCGCCTGCAACGAACAGTGCCCATCCGGCGACCAGCGGGATGCGCGCCGATGCGCCGGCGCGGCGGCGATCCTCGGTATCGAAAGTGCGGAAGGTCGAGAACACGTCGACGCGCGAAAGGCTGTCGCGATCGAGTTCGAGGCCTGAGCCCCACACCGCAGTCTGGACCACGCCGAAGTCGTAGGCCGCACGCATGCCGAGTGCGGTCGCCGCCAAGTCCCAATCGCGGGCCGTCAGGTCGAAGCTGACGCGATCAAAGGCGTCGAACGGCGCGCCCTGGAACGGTGAGGCCACGACGCGATCCGGGGCCTCGCCTTTCACGTGGAATCCGCTCAATTCCACCGACAGTCCAGGCAGCGCCTCGGGCTCGAGCAGCAGCTTGATCCGCGCGCGATCGCGCCGGTCGCTGTCATCGGTGGGATTGCGAAGGTCTGGATTCGATGCCGTATTGGACGTGAAGCGCATGAATCGCGGATCGTCCGACCGACCTGCCTCGAACACGCCAGACAGTCCGATCGACTCCAGCAGCGGACCCGAATAGCGCACAGCGGCCGCCTGCGATGAGCGCTCACCTGCCGCTGCTTGCAGCAGCAGGCTCGGGTCGAGCGCTGGATCGGCGGTGTCGATCCGCACCACGCCGCCGGCGGCACCGGCGCCATATTCGAATGCGCTTGCACTGCGCTGGAACTGGAGCCCGGCAGCGTCGTCGATCGACAACAGATTGTCATCGAGCAGCAGGCTGCCGATGTCGATGCCGTCGAAGAAGGTGCTGTTGCCGCTGAAGAAGTCGTTGTCGCGCGTGACCCCGCGGATACTCAGCGCCTGGCCGCCGCTGTACACGTTCGGCGCCTGGCGACCCAACTGGCTGAAACGCGCCAGCGGCTTGGCCGCAAGCTCGGCCGCGTCGTAGCGGGTGGTACTGGTCAGATCGCTGAGCGCCGGTCGAACCCTGCGCGGCGCCTGCCGCTCAACGGCGATGCTGCCCTCGATGGCGGTGTCCTCGACCGTGAGCATGTCCAGGCTCGCACCGGGCATCGCGTCGTTGCGGGCCAGCAGGAACACCCCATCGTCGCGCAAACGCCATGCCACATTGCTGTCGGCCAGTGCGGCGTCCAATGCCGCGGCGGCCGAGATCGCACCATTGACTGGCCGACAGCGCGGCGCATCCTGCGCCAGTCGTGGACTGACGATGAAGCGCGCGCCGGTGCCGGCTGCGATCTGCTCCAGACAGCGCGGCAGCGCCACCGCGTCGACGTGCAACTGCGATGGGGCGTCGGCGGCCGCACTGGTGGCAGGCAGCAGCAGGAAACTCAGCAGCAGGGTGCTCGACAAACGCATGGACGGTTTCGCTTGGTGATCGTCAATGGGATGTGGCGGGTCGGTGTCAGCCGCCGACCACGATCAGGCCGGGCAGCCGGCGCACGCGCAGCCCATGCGAGCGCGCGATGGCGTCCACCGCCATGTTGGCGTCGGCCAACGGGAACACGGCCGACACCGGTTGTCCGGCACTGTCCTGATCGAGCAGCAGTACGCGCTGCGGCAGATAGCGGTCCAGTCGCGCCAGCGCGTGGTCGAGGCGCTCGTGCTGGAACGACAGCACCTGTTCGCGCCACGCCAGTGCGGCCTGCGCTTGTGCGTCCATCGGCAGCGGTTGCACTGCAGCGCCGTCGGCGCGCAGGCGCATGCCGGCGGCAAGACGTGCCAGCGGCGCACCGCGCGCTACTTCGACCTCGACCATGCCATGGGTGACTGCCACGTCGACCGAGGCATCGCTGACGTCGACCGCGTAGGCGGTACCGACTGCGGTCGCCGTGATCCCGGCGGCCGTCACCCGGAACGGACGCGCAATGTCGGGACGCACCTCGAACCATGCCGCACCGCGCAGCACGCGGATGCCGCGTGAGTCTGCCTGGTAGTCGATCGCGATCGCGCTGTCGCTGTCGAGCACCGCGCGCGAGCCATCGTCGAGGGTGAACTCGCGCACCTCGCCCACAGCGGTGCGCGCATCCGCGCGCAGCGTGGCCCACCAGCCGGGTGCGAAGGCCAGCGCCAGCAGCAGCATCGGTGCAGCCACGGCACCGGTAGCCCACCCGCGCCAGCGCGACAGTGGCGCCGGGCGCTGCGGCGTCGCCGCGGAGTCTGCATCCGGATGCGCGTTCGCGCTGCCGTACCACGCGATGCCGGCTTCGGCCAGCGCGATCGGATGCTGCGGATCGTGCGCCAGCCACAGCGATAACGCCGACTCCTCGGCAGGCTTGAGCGGGCTGGTCGCAAGCCGCAGCTGCCATTCGGCGGCGATTTGATGGGCGGACGTGTTCATCGCAAGTTCCCTGTTCCTGTCCTACGACGCGCCGATGGCGCGAATCCCCCAATCGGGGTGGTTGCGGATTGGTTGCCGGCGCGCCGCCCGCTGCGAAGCGGGCTGCTGCCCGGATTGCGGCCGGTTCATCCGTTGCCCCCCGGCCGCTGGCCGAGGATCTGTGCCAGGCGTGCGACCGCGCGACCGAGGTGGTTCTCGACCGTCTTGGTCGCCAACCCCAGCTGGCGTGCGATTTCCTTGTACGAGTGCCCCTCGACCCGCGCCAGCAGCAGGATCCGGCGTGCCTGCGGCGGCAGGGTTTCGATCGCGCGCGCCAGTGCGGTGAGCTCCTGCTGCATCGAGGCCAGTTCGTCGGGCGTGGCGGGTGCGTCATAGCCGGCATGGGTCAGATCGGCAACCAGCAGGTCGCGGGTGGTGCGGCGGCGCAGGGCGTCGCGGGCCAGATTGGCGCCGGCATGGAACAGCCACGCACGCGGTTCGCGGATCTGCCCTTCGCGGCCGGCGCGCAGCAGTCGCAGCCCTGCTTCCTGCGCAAGATCGTCGGCCTGCGCATCGTCGCCGACCAGCCGCCGCAGGTAGCGGCGCAGATCGTCGCGATGCTCGGCATAGGCCTCGCCGAGACGCAACGCGTTGCCGGAGTGATCGGGCAGGGTCATGGGTCAGGTGCGATGGGGTTGCGCTGGATGCGCCGCAACGGCGCGCCGGCTTTGCCGCGTGCGCGGGACGTGGTCAGCCCGCGCGTGCCGGACGGCGCAGGCGATAGTCGATCGGCAGGCGCAGCTGCATCGGTTCGACCAGACCGAACTGCGCCAGTCCAGGTACTGGCGAGGCGCTGTCGAGCAGCGCGAGCGCGGCGCGGTCGAGCACCCGCGCTCCGGAACTGGTTTCGATGGCGGTCGCGTCGATGCGTCCCAGCGGATCGATCGCGAAGCGCACGTGCACGGTGCCCTCGACACCGGCACGTCGCGCTGCGCGAGGGTAGCGCCGATGCTGGGCCAGCCAGTCGAGCACATGCAGTTCAACGAAGCCTTGCTGTGCCGCATCGGCGCCCGCGGTGGTTGCAGCCGTAGTGTCGGCAGCTGCAGGCGGGGCTGCGGTCGCAGCAGACGATTCGGCGGCGCCTCGCGAGTGTGCGGGCGGATCGATGCTGCCGGCAGTCAGCGCGGCGAGCGCCTCGCGCAGGCGTCGCTCGGCTTCGGTTTCGGCATCTGCTGCGGTGCTGATGACGGCGACCTGCCGCGCCTTGCCCGGGTCAGACGATTGCCCAGTCGACACGTTCTGCGCTGGCGACTCCGGCGCGGCCAGCGCGCCCGTCGCCGATTCGGTAGCGGTCGCACGGCTGGGCGTGGCCGCCAGCGTCACCGACAGTGTGTACGCATCGTGCGCCGCACCATCGCGGGCGCCGAGCAGCCACAAGCCGGCGCCGAGTACGCCGGCATGCAGCGCCAGCGAGACGGCAAATGCCAGCCCCGCGCGCTGCATGGTTCCAGTCTGGCCGTCGATCCGTGCGCCCATGAATGACATCGCGCCGCCCGGCAGGCGGCTTTCCGCGTGCAGGGTACGCCCGGCGCGGGTTGGCGGCAACGCGGGGCGGCCCGATTGGGGGATCAGCGCACCTCGTGCGTCGTGCGGCTCTGGCGCGCCAGATGAACGGCTCGCGCTAAGGCTGCGCCGTCGGTCCCGGCGGATAGGCCATCTGCCGGGATTCGCTGATCAGGGTGATCTTCTGCCAGATCTTCTGGCTCAGGTTGGTGGTCAGCCGCTCCAGATCGTTGACCGCATCGACCACCACCGCATCGGAGGAGCTCTGTGCATACAGCGCCGCCACCTTGGCCGTCAGCGAGAGCATTTCCGAACAGTAGTCGAGATAGCGTGTCAGCTCGAACGGCGACAGCAGTCGTGGCGGCGAGGCGGCCGTGTCCGGCCCGCGCAGACTGCCGGCGGTCGGATCCTTGGTCAGCTGATGCATGTCGATCACGTGCACGATCGAGCGCAGCTCGTGGATGTCTTCCAGCGCCTCATTGCGCTTGACCCGGCTCTCGAAGGTGACCAGGAACAGCACGCCGGCGCCGACCAGCACGGTGATGTTGATGATGGTTTCCAGCCCCTGAAGGCCGAATAACTCGTGCGGTGTCTCGCTGGCGCCGAGCACGCGCGCGACATACACGGTCAATGCCGCGCCGAGCAGCAGGATCAGCGCCACTCCGGCGCGCAGGCGCCAGTTGGGCTGAGCCAGGCGCGCCGCGCGCGCC
>JBBSDI010000079.1:0-12123 GCA_038249585.1 Lysobacterales bacterium
CGGCTGGTGGCACAGCGCACCGGAACACGAGCGCGCCTACGCCGGCGCGTACCTTCCGGCATCGCAGGCCGACGTGCATTGGGCGATGATCCGCGCCTGCTGCAATTCGGTGGCGAACATCGCGGTGTTTCCGCTGCAGGACGTACTCGGCCTCGACGGCAGCCACCGGATGAACACGCCGGGCACCGTGGGACCGGCGAACTGGACATGGCGCTTCGCGTGGGACTGGCTCGATGCCGAGTCGACGCGGGTGCTCGGGGTCATCGCGCGTGCGAGCGGGCGGAGCGGAGCCCCTCGGCACAACGCCTGAGGGAGTACTCCGCGAATCGGCGATCGGACGGGCGGCTGCTCGTGCTCGTGCTCGATGCCGCGTCGGAAATCCACAGGGTAGCCTCTGATCGATTTCCCTCGCCTGCGCTTGCGGTACATCGATCGCTTGCTCGTGGCCGATTGTCGTCGGATGCTTGAACGGTTTGACCGCGCAGGTATGGTGGCCCCAATGCGTCGGTTGTTCGACGTTCGAATGCGAATGACTCACTGGAGTGCGCAATGCATCGATTGATCCTTGCAGCAGCGAGCTTGCTCGCAATCATGCTGGCCGCGCCATGCGCCGCGCAGTCGACCTTCTACGTCGCGCCGACCGGTGCGGACGTTCCAGCAAACGGCGGCAGCGCGAATCCGTGGGCGACGATCGAGTACGCGCTCGAGCAGGTTACCGATGCCAGCACCATCCTGGTCCGGCCCGGCACCTACAGCGGTCGCATCCGGGTGCGCGGCATATTCGCGCAAGGCGTGACCGTGCGCTCCGAGGTGCCGTATCGCGCGCAGCTGCGGCACAACGCAACGGTGCTTACGGTATTCAACGATGCAGCGAACATCGAGGGCATCACCTTCGAGGGCTTCGACATCGCCCACAGTGGTGCGGGTGCTGGCGGACTGGTGGTGCAGATCCAGGACGGCTTTGCCACCGAGACGCGGCGCATCACGTTGCGCAACAACATCCTGCACGACTCGTACAACAACGATGTGCTGAAGATCAACAACGGCGCGTCGCAGATCCGGGTGGTCGGCAACCTGTTCTACAACCAGTTCGGCTCCGATGAGCACATCGACATCAACAGCGTCGACGACGTGCTGGTCGAGGAAAACGTGTTCTTCAACGACTTCGCCGCATCGGGCCGCAGCAATCCCAACGACACCGCAAGCTTCGTGGTGATCAAGGACTCCAATGGCAACGACGACGAATATCTCGGCGCGCGCAATGTGATCGTGCGGCGCAACGTGTTCGCCAACTGGCAGGGCAGCATCGGCAGCAACTTCCTGCTGCTCGGCGAGGACGGGACGGCCAACGTCGAGGCCTTCGCGATCAGCGTCGAGAACAACCTGTTTCTCGGCAACAGCCCGAACACCATGCGTGCCGCGTTCGGCTGCAAGGGCTGCGCGGACGTCGTGTTCCGCGCCAACACGATCGTCGGCGATCTGCCCGCCAGCGCCTACGCCATGCGCATCAATCGCGAGGGCGCCAACCCGGTACCGAGCAATCTGCGCTTCGCTGGTAACGTGTGGGCCGACACCACCGGCAGCATGAGCGACTTCAGCGACACCCTGCCGGGCGATGCAACCCAGATCGTCCTGCAGCGCAACGGCTACTGGAACGCCGGCAATTCGCTGCCCAACGATCCCGGCGACGTGGTCAATATCGGCAACGATGCGACAGCGGTAAGCGGCAATCCCGCCCTGCCCTCGCCTGCAACGCTGACGACCCCGTGGTGGAATGCCAACAGCGGCAGCTTCGGTGGTGGATACGCCACCATCAGGGCCGCATTCATCGGCCTGGTCGAGGCGTTTGGCCGACCCGCTGCGGGCGGCGCCGGTGTCGACGCGGCAACCGCCGCCGACATGCCTGCGACCGACATCCTCGGCAACCCGCGCGACGCCACGCCGGACCTCGGCGCAGTCGAGCGCGGCAACCCCGACGTGCAGTTTGCCGACGGCTTCGAATCGTGAGCACGCCGCGTCGCTGAGGCTGCCTGCGGAAAGGGACGAACGCCTGCGTGCAGCTTCAGGCGGGCAACGGCGGTTGCTTGTGCGGGTCCGGCATCAGCGCGAGCCCGATCAGGCCGACAATGCTGAGCAGCCCGAGAGCGCCGAACCACGCGGAGTATCCCTTGCCCCTCGCATATTCGCTGCAGCCGAAGATAAACGCGATGTAGCCGGCCAGCAGCAGGATCGCGCCAAAAGGGGTCGAGACATAGGTCGATGCCACCTGCAGCGCGATGCCGAGGCCCACGCCGATGCTGGTGTTGGTCCTGTGCTTCGAACGCATTGCAACTGTCCTTGCGTTTGGCGTTCCCGATTGCTGCGGCGTACGAGTCCGCAGCACGGTCGGCGGTAGGCGATCGCTACTGCCTTGTATCGAGATACACAGGGCAGCGTCCAAACCTGCAAGCGCCCACCCAAGCACCCGCGCAGAGAGCAATCGGCGCGCCGATGGTCGGCCGCAGTTGCGGCTCTCGAAGGCCGCGTAGCGGGTCATGCAACGCGCTGCATGCTGCATGTGCGTGATGATCTGACGCGTGCGCCAGTTTCTGGGCAACGCTCGCGGTTCAATGACGAATTACGCAAGTTGCTGAATTGACGGCAGTTGTGAAGCTCAGGCAGGCAATCAATAGGCATCGTCAATGACAGCTATCCATTCCATGTGCTTCACATATCGGTCGTGAGGGCGCAAACTATTGCAGTGCAGCACACTGACTCATCAACCCCGAGGACTCTCCCATGTCGCTGATCAATACTGCAGTCAAGCCGTTCAAGGCCCAGGCTTTCCACAACGGCAAGTTCGTCGAAGTCACCGAGGCCTCGCTCAAGGGCAAGTGGTCGGTGCTGGTGTTCATGCCGGCAGCGTTCACCTTCAACTGCCCGACCGAAGTCGAAGACGCAGCCGACAACTATCCCGAGTTCCAGAAGGTCGGTGCCGAGATCTACGTCGTCACCACCGATACCCATTTTTCGCACATGGTCTGGCACGGCACCTCGCCGGCGGTCGGCAAGGCGAAGTTCCCGCTGGTGGGCGATCCGACCCACGTGCTGACCCGCAATTTCGATGTGCACATCGAAGCGGAAGGTCTGGCGCTGCGCGGCACCTTCGTGATCGATCCCAACGGCATCATCAAGACCATGGAAGTGCACGACAACGCGATCGCGCGCGACATGAAGGAAACCCTGCGCAAGCTCAAGGCAGCGCAGTTCGTGGCCGCGCATCCCGGCCAGGTGTGCCCGGCCAAGTGGAAGGAAGGCGAGAAGACGATCGCGCCGTCGCTGGATCTGGTCGGCAAGATCTGATCGCGGAAGCGTCATCGCACCGACGTAGCGCTGACGCGTTTGCGGGCGCGTTACGCGCAATCCCAGGCATTTGGAGGCCGTCATGCTCGACACCGACCTGAAAACACAGTTGCAGTCGTATCTGGGCAAGGTGATCCGCCCGATCGAGATCATCGCCTCGGTCGACGACAGCGCGGCATCGCGCGAGATGCTCGCGCTGTTGTCGGACATTGCATCGCTGTCCGACCAGATCACGGTGAGCCATCGCAGCGACAGCAACCCGCATACGCCATCGTTCGCGCTCAACAGCCCAGGCCACGACATCCACCTGCGCTTCGCAGGCATTCCGATGGGCCATGAGTTCACCTCGCTGGTGTTGGCCCTGCTGCAGGTCGGGGGCCACCCATCGCGCGCAGCGCAGGAACTGATCGAACAGGTCAAGGCGCTCGAGGGCGAACATCGCTTCGAGACCTACATCTCGCTGTCTTGCCAGAACTGCCCGGATGTGGTGCAGGCGCTGAACCTGATGGCGGTGCTCAATCCGAACATCCAGCACACCACCATCGATGGCGCGCTGTTCCAGGCCGAGGTTGAAGCCCGCGAGGTGATGTCGGTGCCGACCGTGTTCCTCAACGGCGCGGTGTTCGGTGCCGGTCGCATGGACATCGAACAGATCGTGGCCAAGCTCGACAGCGGATCGTTCAAGCGCGACGCGAAGAAGATCGCTGCCAAGGCGCCGTTCGACGTGCTGATCGTCGGCGGTGGGCCCGCGGGTGCCGCAGCGGCGATCTATGCCGCGCGCAAGGGCATTCGCACCGGCCTTGCGGCCGAGCGCTTCGGCGGCCAGCTGCTCGACACCATGTCGATCGAGAACTTCATCTCGGTGCCTCAGACCGAAGGCCCGAAGATGGTCGCCCACCTCGAGCAGCACGTGCGCCAGTACGAAGTCGACATCATGAATCTGCAGCGTGCGGAAAAGCTCATCACGTCCGGCGCGCTGATCGAGGTGCAGCTGGCCAATGGTGCGACGCTCAAGTCCAAGACCGTGATCCTGTCCACCGGTGCGCGCTGGCGGCAGATGAACGTGCCCGGCGAAGATCAGTACCGCAACAAGGGCGTGGCCTATTGCCCGCACTGCGACGGCCCGCTGTACAAGGGCAAGCGCGTGGCGGTGATCGGCGGCGGCAACTCCGGCGTCGAGGCGGCGATCGATCTTGCCGGCGTCGTCAGCCACGTGACCCTGATCGAGTTCGATCAGCAATTGCGCGCCGACGCGGTGCTGCAGCGCAAGCTGCACAGCCTGTCGAATGTCAGCGTGATCACGGCCGCGCAGACCACCGAGGTGACCGGCGACGGCAGCAAGGTCAACGGGCTGCGCTATGTCGACCGTGCCAATAGCGACCCGCACTGGCTGGCGCTGGAGGGCATTTTCGTGCAGATCGGGCTGTTGCCGAACACCGAGTGGCTCCAGGGCACGGTGGCGCTGTCGCCGCGCGGCGAGATCATTGTCGACGATCGCGGACAGACCTCGATCCCCGGCGTGTTCGCTGCCGGCGACGTGACCACGGTGCCGTACAAGCAGATCGTGATCGCGATGGGCGACGGCTCCAAGGCCGCGCTCAGTGCCTTCGATTACCTGATCCGCAGTTCTGCGCCGCAGGCGACTGCCGAGGCCAAGGCGGCCTGAAGCAGCTTGGGCAGCGCGCCACGCCCCGTTCGACGGGGCGCGGCGTCTGTCGCGGCCTGCACTTTGATTGCGGATTCTGGCGCGCTCTTGCGTATTGACGGGAACCCCACCCGGAATTCCGCCATGCGCCGACTCCTCCATGCACTGCTGACTGGCGGCACCGTTGCATTGATCGCGCAACCGGCGCTGGCCGCGCAGTTGTGCGTCGGCACTACCGCCGAGCTGCGCGCGGCACTGCAGACCGCGCAGGCGAGCGCTGCCGACGATGAGATCCTTATGCGCGCCGGCACCTATGCGATCGACAGCACGCTGTTCTACGTCAATCAGCTCGGCGGTTGGCTGGTAGTGGTCGGTGGCTACCAGGATGGTGGTGGCCTGCCCTGCGGCGCGCGCGTGCTCAACGCCGGAGCGACCGTGCTCGACGGGCTGGGCGTGCGCAACATCATGGTGCTGAGCTACCAGCCGCCGGCCGCCAGCACGACCGGTGTGCGCATCTACATCGACAACCTCACCTTTCGCAACGGCGTCGGCACCGGCTTGAAGCGGGGCAGCGGGCTGAATATTTCCGTGACCGGTGCCAATGCCAACAACGAGGTGTGGCTGGAAAACCTGGTGTTCCGCAACAACAGCGGCTACTTCGCCGGCGGACTGGACGTTTATGCGGTCAACGGCCTGGTCCGCGTGGTCAATAGCCTGTTCGACGGCAACCAGGCCCCGGACACGGCTTTCGGCCACCTCGCGATCAACGTGCTCGCGACCGCCCCTGCGGTCGACCGCGCCATCGTGGTGGTCAACAGCACGTTCGCCAACGGCACCTGCGCTGGCAGTGCCGGCACCGGCTACACCCGCGGCTGTGGCATCTACTTTGGCCTCGGTACCGGCTTGAGCGGCGAGATCGCCAACTCCGTGTTCTGGAACAACGCAATCGCCGATGTGACCATCGAGTCGAACGTCGCCAACAACGGCAGCGAGCGCGGATTCCTGCGCGACACGCTGGCTGCCACGGTCAACGGCAACGTGACCCGCGTGGTCAGCAGCGCCATCAGCGGCGATCCGCAGTTCGTCGATGCGGCCGCCGGCAACTTCCAGCTGCTCGAATCCTCGCCGCTGGTCAATCGTGGCGTACTGCCGATTCCCGGCTCGTATCCGCAGTTCAATTTCCATGACGTGGCTGGCGCAGTGCGTAACCGCTTCGGCGCAATCGATGTCGGTGCGTTCGAACTGCAGACGCTGGATCCGGTATTCCGCAACGGCTTTGAGGATTGAACGCAACGGGTCAGCGCGCGGCCGCCAGCCGCGCGCCGATCTGCTCGGCCTGGCCGCGCAGCTCCGGAATCGCGATGCTTTCCCAGCATTGACCGATGCGCATTGCACCGAGGGTCAGCAGGCGCGGCTGCGGCGTGCCGTCGGCGGCAAGCAGCGCACCCTGCGCATCGCAGGCCATACCGATCTCGTGCGGACCCGGTGCGACCATGCCCTGGGCCCCCAGCGATGCCAGCAGCGGGCTGTGCATGCGCTGCAGGCGGGTTTCGACGCCGGTGCAGTTGATCAGGTGCGATATACGCAGCACGCGCGTGTGTTGTGTGCGGCGGGGCTGGATCAGCAGTCTCAGCTGCGCTGCATCGGCATCGACCGCGCGCAGGTGACCGGCGAGCACCTCGAGCTGCCCCGATCGGCGCAATCCATCGACCACAGCGGCGATGTTCGGCGCGATGCGGTGCCGATGGATGTCCCACAAGCGCACGACGTGGCGCAGGAAACGCCGCTGGTCGCGCGGATCGAGGCTGCGCCATAGCGCCGGGCCGTGGCGGCGCAGCCGATCCATCGACCACTGCCACGGCTCACCCGCACGCGTTCGTTCGGCGACCTGGCCGCGCAGCGCGGACACGCGCTGGCGCAGACCCAGTTGTGTGAGCGCATCGACATTGCTGTCCTGCGACCCGGGTCGCGCGTGCGCCAGCGGCAGCAGCCCATGCCGGGAAACCACCACGATGCGGCCGCGATGTTGCTGTTGAGCAAGGCTCACCACCGCATCGACCATGCTCAGCCCCGAGCCTGCGATGCAAACATCGGCATCCGGCGGCAGCCCGGCAACCGCTGCGTAGTCCCAGGCGTGCAGGATCGATGGCGTTGCAGCCGGCGCCACCGCGATCGGCAGCGGACGCACGAAGTTGCCCAGCGCCAGCACGACCGCTCGCGCCTGGATCCTGACCCCGCTGCGCAGCCCGATCGTGTACGCAGGTCCGTCCACGAGTTCGACCGCTTCGTCGCGGCAGTGCAGGCGCGCCGGATCGGCGAGGGTGGCGAGGGTATCGCGCAGATATTCCGCGTAGTCCATTCGTCGCGCGAAGCGGGTGGCGGTAGCGATATCGCCGGCGCTATCCCCGCGTACCGCATCGCGCTGCTCGAGGTAGCGCACGAAGTGACCCGGATCGCTGTCGAATGCGCTCATCCGCTCGGCGATCACGTTGAGCAGGTGGTCCGGTTGCCGCGTGCTGTAGGCCGCACCCTCGCCGAGCGCTGCGCGCGCTTCGACTACGGCAATGCGCGCCTGAGCGCGGCTGGCCTGCAGCAGGTGGATCGCGACCAGTGTGCCGGCAGCGCCGCCGCCGATGATGGCGACGTCGAACGGCGATGCGTTGCTCAAGGGGCCATCGTCTCGCAGGTGGCGCTGGATTGTAACAGTCGGCTACGCATGCTCGGGGAGTCGGTGCATTCGGCTTCGAATGCGTTCACGTCCATCCTGGTCAGCGCGACAAACGCCAGATGCAGTGCGATGGCCTCGGTCACGCGCACCGTGCATGCACATCGGAGTCTGGCCGAGCGGATCGACCGGCGCTTTCGCCGGCATCGCGATCGCTTCGGCGGCCGACGATCGAGTGAGCCTGTCGCCCTGCGACAGGCTCACGCCGATCCGACCGATCCTCAGAACTTGTAGCCCAGCGTCAGCCCGTACTGGCGTGGCGGCGTCCAGGTGACCAGCGGTGCCGGTACCGAGAAGTTCACGCTGTCGAAGAAGCGCACGCCGGTGATCGCGGAATCTTCGTCGAACGCGTTGTTGACGAAGCCGGTCACGGTCCAGTTGCCACTGCGCAGACCCATGCGCAGGTTCCACATGTTGCGTGCCGCGATATAGGCCAGATTATCCGCGCGCAGGTACTGACGCCCGGCGTGGTTGAACGCGAGGTTGCCGAACAGGCTCATCGAATCGCTCAGCGGAATGTCGATGCTGGCGGACGCGAAGGCCACGTCCTGCGGCACGTAGGGCAGGAAACGATCGCGGAAGTCGTACGGTGGCAGGCCTGCCTGGGTGAGCGTCGCCGCGAGACTGTCGTCGACGAACTTCTGGTAGCGCGCGTCGGTATACGAGTAGCCGCCTTGCAAGGTGATGTACTCGGTCAAGGCGAACAACACATCCAGTTCAACGCCGTCGATCGCCGCCTCGCCCACGTTGCACACGTAGGTACGCTGCGTGCTGGTGGCACCGGGGAACGCCGACACCGGGTTCTGGCAGGCCACCTGCTGGTCTTTCCAATCGGTGGTGTAGACGGCCACGTTGGTGCGCAGTCGGTCGTCGAGCCAGCCCAGCTTGGCGCCGATCTCGAACATCTGCTGGGACTCTTCGCCATAAGTGCGCTGGTTGTCGAAGATGCGCAGGTTGGTGTTGAAGCCGCCGCTCTTGACGCCCTTGGCGGCGGTGAAATACAGCAGCGCACTGTCGGTGGCCTGATAGTCGACGACGAATCGCGGTGTGAAGAAAGTGAAGTCCTGCTCGAGGTCGAACACCGCCAGCGAGGCGCTGGTCGGCGGCACGCCGGCAGTCACGGTCGGACGCTGGGTGAACTCCTGATTCTCGCGTTCTCCGCGACCCTCCACGCTGACCCGCCACTGGTCGTTGAAGCGGTAGCTGAGCGAGCCGAATATGGCTGTGCTGTCGACCGGGGTCTTGATGTTCGGGAAACCGAAGGTCGCCTGCGATCCGATCGGCGCGAGGCTGCGCTGAACCGCATCGGAGTCGGTGTCGTAGTAGTAGAACCCGAGCAGCCACTGCAGCGGGCTGTCGGTAGTGGAGGCGAGGCGGAACTCCTGGCTGAAGTCGTCGATCGAGCCGACCTCGGAGCTGGTCGCAAAGCGCGAGGCGCCGCCGGCAATCGGCGGGCCGAAGTTCGGGCACGACGCGCGATCGCAGAACGTATTGTCGCCGTCGAACTGGTAGTCGTAGTCGCGCTGGTTCAGCGCCGAGATCGAGGTCAACGCGAAGCTGTCGAACGCGTACTCGACGGTCAGGTTGGCGCGCAGGGTATCTTCGCGGTAGCCGTAGTCGTTGATCTCGTTCAGGCGTAGGGTATTGACCGACAGCGCACCCGGACGCCCCGGCAGCGAGCCGACATAGGTCTGCAGCAGCCCACGTCCGGTGCTGGGCGGAATGATCGGGTTGATGCGCGGCAAGGCGTTGGCGCGCACGATCGCGCTGGCAGGCTGGCCGGAATCCTCGTCACTGTATGACACGCGCGCCCGCGCAGACAGGCGGTCGCCGGACTGCCAGGACAGTTCGGCGGCGAGCGCGTACGACTCTTCGAAGTCGATCTGGCCGCCATCGAGGCTGCTCTTGAACAAGCCGTCGCTCTCGCTGTAGCGGCCGGCCACGCGGAACGCGAGCTGCTCGCTGATCGGGCCGGAATAGCTGAGCAGGCCCTCGCGCAGGCCGTCGGAGCCGGCGGTCACGAGGACCTCGCCTTCCGGATCCAAGGAAGGCCGCTTGGTGATGTAGTTGATCGCGCCGGCGAAGGTGTTGCGCCCGTACAGCGCACTCTGCGGCCCCTTGACCACTTCGACCCGCTCCAGATCGGCCAGATCGATGTCGATCGCCGCCTTGCCGGTCAGGTACACCCCGTCGAGGAACACGCCCACGTTCGGCGCACCGAAGGTCTGTGCCGAGCCGCGGATGATCGGCGTGGCCACCACGTTGCCGAAGATCGGCGAATAGTTAAGGCCTGTAGTCTGCAGCGAGATATCGCGGATGTTGGTGATACCGGTACGACGGATATCATCGGCGGTGAATGCGGTGATCGCCTGCGGCGCCTGCTGCAATTCCTCCGAGCGCTTGCGCGCGGTCACCACGATCGTCTCCAGCGCCAGCGGGTTGTCGGCGGATCGCGCGGCGGCACCGCCACCGGGCGGCGTGCCGCCCGACTGTGGTGCGGGAACTGCCGGGGCAGCTTCTGGATCGATGGTCTCGTCATCGGCAGCATGGGCGGCGGATGCGCCAAGGCACAGCGCGGCAATGATGGTCAGGACGAGCGGTTTGCGACGGAGGTTGGGGCGCATCGTGGAGATTCCCTCGGATAGGTTGAAGTGCGTGGTTTCAATCGACGAGCTGCTGCACGCGCGGCGCCACTGCCCCCAGCGTGCCGCGCCGCGGCACTTTGGAAAGTTCCGGTTCGCGAACGGACCGCAGCATCCAACGCGCTTGTCGACTCGCGCCTAGGGTAACCGGGCGCGCGCGGTTTTCCTACGCGCAGGATGTGTGCCGGAGGTCATGCGTCGGCGACTACCCGTATCCGGCACGCTGGCAGCAGGCGGTTGGCAACCTGCAACCGCAGCCAGCGCAAGTCCGGAATCGCGCACCGCCAGCGTGCCCGGACTGCGTTTCGCGTCCGCGAGCTATGATCGCGGTACGCGCTGCCGCAACCTCATCGGACTGGCGTGCCTGCCGCTTGCCGCCTGGCACGGCCTGCAACCCCGCACCGCGATCCCACACCCAAGCCCCATGACCAACCTGCCCTTGCTCCTGATCATTGCCGGCATCGTGGTATTCGCCGGCGCGCTGCTGGCCGGATGGCTGTGGACGCCCGACCTGCCAGGGCCCGCGCTCGAGGCGCGTTACCTGGATCAATCTGGCGACATGATGATGGTCGGCGAGTGGTCGTTGCATGTGCGCGACCGCGGTCCGCGCGATGCGCCTGCGCTGATCATGCTGCATGGATTCGGCTCCAGCCTGCACACCTGGGACGCATGGGCCAGCGCGCTCGCCGAACACTGGCGCGTGGTCAGCTACGACCAGCCCGGCTGCGGCCTGAGCCCGCCGGATCCGGCCATCGACTACACCGATGCGCGCGCCCGGGCGCTGCTGCTGGCGCTGATGGATGCACAGCGCATCGAGCGCGCGGTCTTGATCGGTCACTCGCTGGGTGGGCGCATCGCATGGGGCTTCGCGGCCGCGCATCCGGCACGGGTGGCGCGACTGGTGCTCGTCGCGCCCGACGGTTTCGCCAGCCCCGGATTCGAATACGGCAAGGCCCCGAAAGTGCCGGCGATCATGCAGCTGATGCGCTGGGTGCTGCCCAGGGCCTTGTTCAAGATGACCCTGCGCCCTGCCTACGCGAAGCCTGCCACGCTCGACAAATCGCTGTTGTCCCGCTACCACGATCTGCTGCGGGCGCCCGGCGCACGCGCCGCGATGCTCGAGCGGATGCGGCAGATCCTGCTGGTCGACCCGATACCGCTGTTGCGCGGGATCGAAACGCCGACGCTGTTGCTGTGGGGCGAGTCCGACAACATGATTCCATTCGCCAACGCGCGCGACTTCCACGACGCGATTCCTGGCGCGCAGCTGGTATCGATTCCGCACACCGGCCATGTGCCGCAGGAGGAGTCGCCGGGGCCCTCGCTGGCGGCGGTGCAGGAGTTTCTGCAGCCGCAACGCGATCATTGATGCTCGGCAGATATCGCCCGGGAACAAGCGCGGCAGCAGCCGGCGGATGACGGCTTCCAGGGAGTGGCTTGATCACGACTTCCTCGCTGTGGGAGCCGCCCTGGCGGCGACAGCGGCACCGATGACTTGCGCCAGTCGCTGCCATGGCAGCTCCCACACAGAGCAAGAACTACCTCGGCACTTCCGAAAGCGCGCACTCCGCTCGAACTGTGGCACCCGCCATGGCGGCGACAGCGGCACTGATGACTTGCGCCAGTCGCTGCCATGGCAGCTCCTACACAGAGCAAGAACTACCTCGGCACTTCCGAAAGCGCCCACTCCGCTCGAACTGTGGGAGCCGCCATGGCAGCGACAGCGGCACCGATGACTTGCGCCAGTCGCTGCCATGGCAGCTCCCACA
>JBBSDI010000080.1:0-12045 GCA_038249585.1 Lysobacterales bacterium
ATCCCGGGCCTGCCGCGACCCTGGGAGGTGCCGCGTGCGCTGCCGCCGCGCATGGCCAGTGCATTCGAGATCATGCGCGATGCGCCGCTGGGTGCGGCCGCGTTCAACAACGAGTTCGGGCGTCCCGCGCTGCTCGGTTATTTCCGCAGTTTCGAACTGGCGACCGCCGACAGCGGCGTGGTGCGCGGCTACGACAAGCCGATCATGCTCGCCGGGGGACTTGCCAACATCCGCATCCCGCACGTCGAGAAACGAAACCTGACGCCCGGCGATGCGGTGGTCGTGCTCGGCGGTCCGGCGATGCTGATCGGGCTGGGCGGTGGTGCGGCCTCGTCGGTGTCGGGCGGTGATTCCAGCGAGGCGCTGGATTTCGCCTCGGTGCAGCGCGACAACCCCGAAATGCAGCGCCGCTGCCAGGAAGTGATCGATCGCTGCTGGCAGCTGGGCGAGCACAATCCGATCGTCAGCATCCACGATGTCGGCGCGGGTGGTCTGTCCAACGCGATCCCCGAAATCTTGAACGATTCGGACGTCGGCGGTCGTATCGAACTGCGCCGGATTCCGTGCGACGACCCGCAACTGTCGCCGATGCAGATCTGGTGCAACGAGTCGCAGGAACGCTATGTGCTTGGCATTCCGCAGCAGCGGCTGGTCGAGTTCGAGGCGATCTGCGCGCGCGAGCGCTGTCCTTTCGCCGTGGTAGGCACCGCTACGGCCGCGCGCGATCTGCTGCTTACCGACGAGCGCCTCGGCGGTCGGCCGGTCGACCTGCCGCTGGAGGTGCTGTTCGGCAAGCCGCCGCGCATGCATCGCGATACCGCGCGTCGCGCGGTCACAGGCTTGCCCGCCTTCGATCTGGCCGCTATCGACCTCGACACGGCAATCCAGCGCGTGCTGCGGCATCCGACCGTCGGCAGCAAGGCGTGGCTGGTCAGCATCGGCGATCGCACCGTGGGTGGCTTGTGCGCGCGCGATTCGATGGTTGGTCCGTGGCAGATCCCGGTCGCCGACTACGCACTGACCCTGCTCGATTTCGACGGCTATGCCGGCGAGGCGATGGCGATCGGCGAGCGCACGCCGCTGGCCTTGCTGGATGCCGCCGCTGCGGCGCGAATGGCGGTCGGCGAGGCGATCACCAATCTGCTCGGCGCACCGATCGCGGCCCTGTCCGAGGTGCGGCTGTCGGCCAACTGGATGGCCGCTGTCGCCCATCCCGGCGAAGACGCGGCACTGTTCGATGCGGTGCGCGCGGTGGGTATGGCGCTGTGTCCGCAGCTCAAGATCTCGATTCCGGTCGGCAAGGACTCGCTGTCGATGCAGGCGCGCTGGCGCGATGCGCAAGGCGAGCACCGGGTGGTCTCGCCGGTGTCGCTGATCGTGTCCGCGTTCGTGCGCAGCACCGATGCGCGGCGCGCGCTGACCCCGCAACTGCGCACCGACGTCGGCGACAGCGTGCTGCTGCTGGTCGATCTGGGCGCCGGACGCCACCGACTCGGCGGCTCGATCCTGGCCCAGGTGTTCGGCGGCTTCGACGGTCCGGTGCCCGATCTGGATGAACCCGCGCGCCTGCGCGCGGCCTTCGACACCCTGCAGTCGCTCAATGCCGCGGGCCTGCTGCTGGCCTGCCACGATCGCGCCGACGGTGGTTTGCTGGTGGCAGCCCTCGAGATGGCGTTTGCCGGCGGCTGCGGCCTCATGCTCGACCTGGGCGATCAGCCCGCTCAGACCCTGCCCGCGCTGTTCAGCGAAGAACTCGGCGTGCTGCTGCAGGTGCGCACGACGGACCTCGCCGCGGTCCGCGCAGCGCTCGACGCAGCCGGTCTGGGTCTGTACACGCAAACCATCGGGCAACCGCTGGCGGGCGCTGCGATCAGCATCGCGCATCACGGTCGGACGCATGCGCGTTTCACGCGCAGCGCGCTGCTCGCGGCCTGGAGCGAGACCAGCCATGCGATGCAGCGCCTGCGCGACAACCCGCAGTGCGCCGACGAAGAGCGCGCCGCACTGTGCGATCCGGCCGCACCGGGGTTGCAGCCGCAGCTGAGCTTCGACCCCGCAGTCGACATCGCCGCACCGTGGATCAACGTTGGTGCGCGGCCGCGGGTGGCGATCCTGCGCGAGCAGGGCGTCAATGGCCAGGTCGAGATGGCGGCAGCCTTCACCCGCGCCGGCTTCGATGCCGTCGACGTGCACATGACCGATCTGATTCAAGCGCGCCACACGCTGGTCGATTTCCATGGCGTGGTGGCCTGTGGCGGTTTCTCCTACGGCGATGTGCTCGGCGCCGGACGCGGCTGGGCCGCCTCGATCCGCTATCGGCCGCAGCTGGCCGCGCAGTTCGAGGCCTTCTTCGCCGATCCAATGCGCTTCGCACTGGGCGTGTGCAACGGCTGTCAGATGATGGCCGGCTTGAAGGACCTGATTCCGGATGCCGCGCACTGGCCCTGCCTCAAGCGCAATCGCTCCGAGCAGTACGAGGCGCGTCTGGCGCTGGTCGAGGTGCTGCAGTCGCCTTCGCTGTTTTTCCGCGACATGGCCGGCTCGCGGATCCCGGTCGCCGTGGCCCACGGCGAGGGCCGCGCGCAGTTCGCGTCCGATCAGGCGCAGTCGGCGGTGGCCGCCTGCCTGCGCTTCGTCGACGGCCACGGTGTTGCGGCAACCACGCATCCGGCCAACCCGAACGGATCGCCGGCAGGCTTGACCGGCTTTACCAACGCCGATGGCCGGATCAGCATCCTGATGCCGCACCCCGAGCGGGTGTTCCGCTCGGTGCAGATGTCGTGGCGCCCGCGCGAGTGGGGCGAGGATTCGCCCTGGATGCGCATGTTCCGCAACGCCCGCGCGTGGTTGGGCTAACCTCATGGCCATGGCCGACCCCAGTCCACCCGCAGTCGACGAACCGGTCTCGCTCAAGGCCTTCCTGCTGACGACCGTGATGTGGCTGCCGTTGGCGTTCTTCCTGTGGTTCCTGGTGCGCAGCCTGGTCGTCTACCTGCCGGTGCGCCTGGCCGCGTGGGGCCTGACCGCCTGGATGCCGGATGTGTTCGGCTCGATCACCCAGGAGTTCGCCAATGCGGTGGTGGTGACCCGGTTCATCGCCGAGGGCTTCACCGATGCGCCGGCCGGCCAGATAGCGTACCTGTCGACCGATGTGGATGCGCTGATGTATTGCTACGGCTGGCCGATCCTGATCGCGCTGGTGATGGCCACCCCGCTGACCTGGCGCCTGACCTTCATCCAGCTCACTATCGGGTTCTTCGTGCTGGTGCCGGCGCAGGCCTTCGGCATTGCCGGCGAGATCGTGCTGCAGCTGTCGTACAACTTCGGCGACACCGTCAAGGCGGCGATCGACGCCAACGGCGCCTCGCAATACGTGATCGCATTCTGGTACCAGTTCGGGTATCTGATCCTGCCGCCGATCGTGCCGGTGGTGGCATGGATCCTGATGAACCGCCGCTTCATCGAGGCGGTCGCCAGGCCGGGCGGGGAACCTGTTGCCGCAGTTCCCGGTCCAAACCCCAGCAACGACTCCGGAAAATCCCCATGAACGCTGCAGTAATCGATCCGCCAGTCGGCGACAGCAGCCTCGTGCTCGATGAGCGCATCAGCGCGCTGCTGATATCGCGCGGCCGCCTCAAGGAGGCCGACGTCAACCGCGCGCGGCGGCTGTATGACGAAGACCCCAAGGGCAGCTTCGTGATGCTGCTCGCGCGTCTTGGCCTGATCAGCGAGCGCGATCTGGTCGAGGCCGCCGCCGAAGTGCTGCACCTGCCGATGCTGTCGGCCAGGGAATGCCCGGACTCGCCGCCGGCCTCGGTGCAGGTGTCGGTGAAGTTCCTCAAGGCGCACCACGTGGTGCCGATCACCGAGAGCGACACCGAAGTCGGCCTGCTGGTGTCCAATCCGCTCGACCGCTATCCGCTGGACGCGATCCAGCTTGCCACCGGGCGCACCATTGCCGTGCGCCTCGGACTGCAGAGCGAGATCGACGATCTGATCGAGCGCTACTACGGCTCGGGGCGCAGCGCGATGGGCACCATCGTGGAGAATCTGTCCGACGACTCGGCGCGCTCCGAGGACGATGTCGAGCACCTGCGCGATCTGGCCTCCGAAGCGCCGGTGATCCGGCTGGTGAACCTGATCATCCAGCGCGCGGTGGAAGCGCGCGCGTCCGACATCCACGTCGAGCCGTTCGAGAACCGGCTCAAGGTGCGCTATCGCATCGACGGGGTGCTGGAAGAAGTCGAAGCGCCGCCCGCGTCGAGCACCGCAGCGGTGATCTCGCGCATCAAGATCATGGCCAAGCTCAACATCGCCGAGCGCCGCCTGCCGCAGGACGGCCGCATCATGCTGCGTGTGCAGGGCAAGGAGCTGGACCTGCGCGTGTCGTCGATGCCCACTTCCTACGGCGAATCGGTGGTGATGCGTATCCTCGATCGCGAA
This sequence comes from Lysobacterales bacterium, assembly GCA_038249585.1. GTDB lineage: Bacteria > Pseudomonadota > Gammaproteobacteria > Xanthomonadales > Ahniellaceae > UBA4656. Next base: position 4,444 of record JBBSDI010000080.1, read on the forward strand.
AACGTGGTTCTCGACTTCCACGCGCTGGGTTTCACCGACGAGTTCCTGCCGCGCTTCCAGAGCGTGCTGGAGTTGCCGCACGGCATCCTGCTGGTGACCGGCCCGACCGGTTCGGGCAAGACCACCACGCTGTATACCGCGCTGTCGAAGATCAACACGCCCGACGTCAAGATCATCACCGTCGAGGATCCGGTCGAGTACCAGATCGAGGGCATCAACCAGATCCAGGCCAAGCCGCAGATCGGGCTGGACTTCGCGCATGCGCTGCGCTCGATCGTGCGCCAGGACCCCGACATCATCATGATCGGCGAGATGCGCGATCTGGAAACCGCGAAGATCGCGATCCAGTCGGCGCTGACCGGGCATCTGGTGCTGTCGACCCTGCACACCAACAACGCTGCCGGCGGCATCACCCGCCTGATGGACATGGGCGTGGAGGATTACCTGCTGACCTCCACCATCAACGGCATCCTCGCCCAGCGCCTCGTACGTCGTCTGGAGCCGACCCATGCGCAGGCCTATCTCGCGCTGCCCGAGGTGGTCGTCCAGTTCAAGCTCGGCCGCTACACCGACGTCGAGCCGATCCGCCTGTTCAAACCAGGACCCTCGTCGCTGACCCCGACGGGCTATCTGGGCCGCACCACGATCATGGAGTTTCTGGTCATGAGCGACCCGCTGCGCCGTCTGGTGATGCAGCACGCCACCGCCGGCGAGATCGAGAACCTCGCCCGTAGCGAAGGCATGCGCACGATGTACGAAGACGGCCTGGTCAAGGCACTCAGCGGCACCACCACCATCGAAGAAGTGCTGCGCGTGACGCAGGAGGGATGATGAGGCGGCGAATGGCGAAAGAGCGGCGACTGGCGAATGGCGAATGGCGAATGGTGCGCGTCTGGGCGCCCGCGGCCAGCCAGCCGGGCCGTCGATCCGCCGTTCGCTGTCGACCGTGGCCACTGAAGAACTTCGAATCGGTCGACCTCGCGAGCGCCTCGCAAGCTGCGCGCTTTTCCCATTCGCCATTCGCCATTCGCCATTCGCCGCTCTCCTGATGCCCCTGTACCGCTACAAAGCCGTCACCGCCCAGGGCGAATCCATCGAAGGCGAGATGGAAGCAGCCTCGCGCGATGATGTGATCGGCAAACTGCAGGACGCGGGCAACCTGCCGCTGGAGGCGCGCGAGACGCAGGCCGGCGGTCTGGGTGGTGGCCTCGGCCAGCTGTTTCGCCGCGCGCCGATGTCGAGCACCGAGATGGTGTCGTTTACCCAGCAGCTGGCCACCCTGATGGGTGCGGGCCAGCCGCTGGACCGCGCGCTGCAGATCCTGATCGACCTGCCCGACAACGAGCGCGCGCGGCGTCTGATCGAACAGGTGCGCGAGGTCGTGCGCGGCGGCTCGCCGCTGTCGGCCGCACTCGAGCAACAGCACGGGGTGTTCTCGCGCCTGTACATCAACATGGTGCGCGCGGGCGAGGTTTCCGGCTCGCTGCAGGCGACACTCAAGCGGCTTGCCGAATACATGGAGCGTTCGCGCACGGTGCGCGATGGCGTGCTCAACGCGCTGGTGTATCCCGCGATCCTGATGACGATGGTGGTGCTCGCGCTGGTGCTGTTGCTGACTTTCGTGGTGCCGCAGTTCGTGCCGCTGTTCGAAGATCTGGGCCAGGAACTGCCGTGGTACACCGCAGTGGTGCTATGGATCGGTCAGTTTCTCGCGGGTTGGTGGTGGGCGATCCTGATCGTGCTCGGCGCTGCGATCTATGCGCTGGTGCGCCAGTTCAACGACCCGCGCGGGCGCCTGCTGTGGGACACGCGGCTGCTCGACTGGAAGCTCACTTCCTCGCTGGTCACGCGCATCGAAACCGCGCGCGTGGCGCGCACGCTGGGAACTTTACTGACCAACGGCGTTCCCTTGTTGACCGCGCTGGCGATCGCGCGCAACGTGTTGGCGAACCTGGTGCTGGTGCAGTCGCTCGACGAGGCGTCGGTGGATGTAAAGTCCGGCGCGGGCTTGAGCTATGCGATGGGCAAGGGCAAGCGCTTTCCGCGCCTCGCGCTGCAGATGATCGCGGTCGGCGAGGAATCCGGCGAGCTCGATCAGATGCTGCTCAAGGTCGCCGACACCTTCGATATCGAGGTCAAGAACACGATCGATCGCCTGATGGCGGCCCTGGTGCCGGTGCTGGTGATCGTGATGGCGGCGGTGATCGGCGTGGTGGTGCTGTCGATCCTGATGCCGATCCTCGACCTCAGCAGTTCGATCGGCGGCTGAGCGCTAACCGCTGCGCAAACCGCCGAGCCCACCGAATCACCCTGAACCACGGAGTGCGTCCATGAATCGTCTGCAAAGCATCGCCCGCGCGCAGCGCGGATTCAGCCTGATCGAGATCCTCGTCGTGATGGCGTTGATCGGCATCGTGATCGCGCTGGTCGCCAATCGCATCGGCGATGGCGCGGTGCGCGGCAAGGTCAATGCCACCAAGATCGCGCTGGACTCGATCAGCGGCAAGATCGAAACCTACGCGCTCGACAGCGGCAGCGCGCCGGATCGCCTCGAAGATCTGATCACCAAGCCGGGCAGCAACGACAACTGGAACGGTCCGTACGCGCGTGAGAAAGAGCTCAAGGATCCTTGGAACAACGCTTTCCAGTATCGCAAGCCGGGAAGCGCAGGCCGCGACTTCGACCTGTATTCCTTCGGCCCCGACGGCAAGGAAGGCGGCGAAGGCCTCAAGTTCGCCGATATCATCAACGACAACTGAGCACACGCACCGCGCCTGCGCGAGCACCCCCCCATGGCCCCGCGCAGCGCTGCTGAAGTGTGTAACCGCCGCACGCGCGGGTTCACCCTGATCGAGCTGATCATGGTGCTGATGCTGGTGGCGCTGGTGATCACGGTCGCCGCGGTCAGCCTGACCCGCGGCCTGTCCGGCGCCAAGGTGCGTGCCGCCGGCCAGGATCTGGTCGCCGCGCTGCGCTACACCCGCGCGCAGGCGATCGTGACCCACAAGCAGCAGTCGCTCGAGCTTGACGTGGACAAGCGCAGCTACATCGCGCCCAGGCGCAAGGAAGTGCAGTTGCCCAAGGACATGCAGCTGCGTCTGCTGACCGCGGCCGAAGAGCAGACCGGGCAGAGCACCGGTCGCGTGCGCTTCTATCCCGACGGCAGTTCCACCGGCGGCCGGATCAAGCTGGTCGCCGGTGCGCGCGCGTGGGACGTGGAGATCGCGTGGCTGACCGGTGAAGTGCGCCTGCGCGAAGGCGAGGTAACGCCGTGATCCGCCAGCGCGGCTTCACCCTGATCGAGATGCTGGTCGCCTTCGTGATCTTCGCGATCGGCGCCGGCGTGCTGATGCAGGTGGCCGCGAGCTCCCTGCGCGCTGCGCGGCAGGCAGCGGATTTCACCCAGGCGGCGCTGTATGCGCAATCGACCCTCGATGCGATCGGCGTCGGCGATCCACTGCGCGATGGCGGCGACGGCGGCCGCTACGACGATCGCTTCGAGTGGCAGCTGGAAGTACGCGAGGAAGACGGCCCACCCAGTTCTACCGGTGAGCTCGAAGAAGTTCCGATATCGATGTTCCGCGTCGACCTGACCGTGCGCTGGCGCGAAGGCGAGCGCGATCGCCAAGCGAAGTTCGCGACCCTGCGCGCCGTGCAGCCCGGTGGGGCCAACCCATGATCCGCACCATGCCGCGCGCCGCGCGCGGCTTCACCCTGCTCGAGGTGTTGCTGTCGGTCATGCTGCTGGCCCTGCTCAGCGCTGCCGCCTACGGCGCGATCCGCACCGCGACCCGCGCGGTCGAACGCGGCGAGGCGCTGATCGATCGCACCAACAAGGTTCGCGTGACGCAGGAGTTCATGCGTCGGCAGATCTCGCAGTCGCTGGCCCTTCCGTTCGACCGCAACGAGGTCGACGGCCAGGTCACCAGCTTCACCGGCGAGCGCGACCGCGTGATGTGGGTATCGACCATGCCCGGCTATCTGGGGCGCGGCGGCGCCTATGTGCAGGAGCTTTCGCTCGAGCGCGGCGACAACGGCACCGCGCTGGTGTTCCGCCATGCGATGCTCAACGGCTTCAAGCTGCGCGAGGGTTTTCCCGAGAAGCCCGGCCCGGTGACCTTGATCGAGCGTATCGCCGATGCGCGCTTCGAGTTCCGCGGACTCGACACCCAGGGTCGTCTCGACGATTGGGACGATACCTGGGACAAGCCCGGCCCGCTGCCGGTGCTGCTGCGTCTGAAGGTCGATTTCGAGCGCGGCAGCCAGTTCGCATGGCCCGAGCTGGTGGTGCCGCTGATGGTCGACGCGGGCGCTGCGGGAGCCGCGCTCGAACCATCGTTCTTCGCGCCGCCGGCAACCGGTGGCTGAGATGCGCGCGCCTTGCCTTGCGCGAGCTCACCAGCGCGGTGTCGCCCTGCTGCTGGTGCTGTGGGCGATGGCGCTGCTGGCAATCGTTCTTGGCGGCTTCGTGCTGGTCGCACGCACCGAAACCCTGCAGTCGCGTTTCCTGCTCGATGCAACCCGCGCGCGCTATGCCAGCGAAGCGGGCATCAGTCGCGCCGCCTACGAGCTGCGTCGCGCCGATCCGCTCACGCGCTGGGTTGCCGATGGACGTCCGTACGAAATCGCCTTCGACGATGCCAAGATTCAGATCGCGCTGATCGACGAATCCGGCAAGATCGATTTCAACGTCGCCAACGAAGTGCTGATGTTGCAACTGTTCCTTGCGATCGGCGTCGAGGAACCGCGGGCGCGATCGCTGGTCGATGCCATCATGGACTGGAGAGACCCCGACGACCTGGTGCGCGCCAACGGCGCCGAAGAGCGCGACTACGATGCCGCGGGCCTGAGCTACAAGCCGACCAACTTCGGCTTCCAGACCGTCGGCGAGGTGCAACAGGTGCTGGGCATGACCTGGGAGGTATTCGAGAAGCTCGAGCCCTACATCACCGTCTACTCGCGCAATCCGCAGCCGAACGCGTCGTTTGCAGCGCCACTGGTGCTGCAGGCGATGGCGGGAATGTCCGCGGGACTGGCGCTGCAACTGGTCGAGCAGCGCTGGCAGCTCGATCCGCAGCAGCTGGCCGCCACCCCGCTGACCCTGCCCGACGGCACCCCCTTGGTGGCCGCCGGCGGGGGCCTCACCTATACTGTGCGGGCCAAGGCGACACTGCCGAACGGCACGTGGACCCTGCTGGACGCCACCATCCGCCTCGGCGGGCCGCCCGGGGGCCGCGCCTACAGCATCTTGCGCTGGCGCGAAGGGAGCGCCGAATAAATGTCCGAGTCCGTAGTGGCCCGACAAGCCGCGCGCCTGCGCATGGCCTATGCAGCCAGCCCGCTGAGCCGCTTCCTCACCTGGTGGGGCGGCGAGCTGGCGCGGCTGTTGCCCGCGCGGGTGCGCGCGCTGCTGGCCGAACGCCGCGACGAGGTGCTGCTGGGCCTGGCGCCCGATGCGCTGCAGATCGAACGCCGTGGCCGCCATCCGTTGGCGCAGGCGAGCCTTCCGCGCGAGGGCGATGCCGCAGCACTGCGGGCCGCCATCGCGCAGCGCATCGACGGTCAGGAGGATCCACCGCAGGTGTTGCTGTGCCTGCCGCCCGAACGCGTACTGCTGCGCCAGCTCAGCCTGCCGCTGGCCGCCGAATCCAACCTGCGCCAGGTATTGGCCTTCGAGATGGATCGGCAAACGCCGTTCCGCGCCGATCAGGTGCACTACGACTGTCGCGTGCTCTCGCGCGATGAAACCACGCGCACCATGGTAGTCGAGCTCGCCCTGGTGCCGCGCGCGGCGATCGACCCCGATCTCGCAGCGCTGACCGATGCCGGCGTCGCGCTCGACGGCGTCGACGTGCGCGCCGCGGATGCCCCGCGCAGCGGTTTCAACCTGCTGCCGCCCGAGCGCCGCGCCGTGCGCCGCAACCTGTGGCTGCAGATCGACCTGGCCCTGGTCGCGGTAGCGATCGTGCTGCTGCTGCTGGTGATGGCGCAGTCGGTCGGCAATCGCGCGATCGCGCTGGATACGCTGCGTGCGCAAACCGACGGCGAGCGCGACCAGGCACGCGGCGTGGCCGCATTGCGCACCGAGCTCAAGACCGCGATCGAAGGTGCGACCTTCCTCGCCGAGCGCAAGCGCGCGCGGCCGCCGATCAGCGACGTCCTGCTCGATATCACCGGCCGACTCGGCAACGACACCTGGCTGCAGCGGTTCTCGCTCAACGGCGATCAGCTGCAGCTGCAGGGCCAGTCGCGCGAGGCGGCCGCGCTGATCACCGTGCTGCAGCAATCGCCCTATATCGAAGCGCCGGCGCTGCAGGGTGCGATCACGCCGGACGCGCGCACCGGCAAGGAGCAGTTCCTGATCCAGGGCAAGGCGCGCGTGGTGGCCACGCCGGTGGCAGCACCCGCCGCCGCGCCAGAAATCGCACCGGCCGGCTCGCCGGCAAGCCCGAGCCCCGGCTCTGCCGAAGTGCCCGTGCTCGCCCCCGAGCCCGCCCCGAAGACCGCACCGGAGACCGACGATGCAGCTGCTGCCAAGTCCTGATCGCGGACGCTTCATGGCGGTCGCGCTGCTCGTAGCGGCCGTGTTGCTGGCGTACTTCGGTGGCGTGCACTGGTGGTTCACCGCGCGCCACGTCGAAATCGGCACCGAGATGGCCGACCTGCGCGATCAGGAAGTGCGCTTTCGCCGCACGGCCGCCGAGCGGCCGCAGGTCGAGCAGCGCCTGGCCGGCGTGCGCGAGTTCGAGGCCGGCAACCCGGCTTTTCTCAACGAAACCGATTTCGATTCCGCCGCTGCGGGGCTCACCCAGCGCCTCAAGCAGATTGTCGGTACGCATGCGCGCGATGCGCAGAGCTGCCAGGTGATCATGAACCAGTACTCCAAGCCGACCGAGAAGGAACTGTTCGAACGCGCCTCGATCCGGGTCCGCCTGCGCTGTTCGCTGGAGGAATTCGCACCGATCCTGTACGACCTCGAGAGCGGCAGCCCGATGCTGTTCGTCGATGAGCTGCAGGTGTGGAAGCAGAGCGGCTATCGTGCACCGGGCAGCAACCAGGTCACCAGCTATCTCGATGTGCAGTTCACCCTTTCGGGCTACATGCGCAAGCCCGGCGCTGCCCGGGAGGCCACGTGATCCAGGCCAAGAAGATCGCGATCGTGCTCGGCGCGGTGGCTGGTGCATTGGCTGTGCTGGCGGTTGGCCAGCGGGTGGGATTGGGCACCGGTTTCACGCTCGCCGACCTGCAGCCGGAAGCTGCCGATGGTGCAGGTCAGTTCGCACTGACCAGCGAGCCGATGCGCATGAATCCGTGGGTCGACTACGGGCTGATATTGTCGCGCCCGCTGTTCAACGAATCGCGTGCACCGGAAATCGAGGAGAGTGCGCCGACCGACGCGGCCGCCGCCACCCAGCCGCTGACCGTGGCGCTGACCGGTGTGATCCTGACCGGCAGCCTGCAGTTGGCGCTGGTCACCGACACCACCAAGGGTGAGACCGAGCGCGTGCGCGTGGGCCAGCCGTTGACCGGAGATCGGGCCGGATGGACCCTGATCGAACTCAAGCCGCGCGCCGCGGTCTTTGAAGGCGAGGGTCTGGGACG
>JBBSDI010000081.1:0-12045 GCA_038249585.1 Lysobacterales bacterium
CCCTTGCCGCCGGCATCCTTGCGGCGACCGGGGATGTCGGCGGCACGCGCTTCAGCGTACAGCTGCGAAATCGATTCGTGTTCGGCGGTCTTGTGCGCGTTGACTGCGCGCGGCGCGGGAATCAGCAACGCCTTCTCGACCGCGGCCACCGGCAGCTTTTGCTCGATGAAGGCCTCGATGTCCGGCAGGCCCATCGCGTACAGCTCGCAGGCGAAGCTGATCGCATCGCCCTCCGCGCCCAGGCGCGCGGTGCGACCGATGCGGTGCACATAGTCTTCAGCGTCGAACGGCAGGTCGAAATTGACCACGTGGCTGACGCCGGCGATATGCAGTCCGCGGGCGGCCACGTCGGTGGCGACCAGGATCTCCAGCTCGCCGCGCTGGAAACGGCCAAGCAGGGTCTCGCGCTTTTTCTGCGGCACGTCGCCGGACAGCACGCCGACGGTGAAGCCTGCGCGCTCCAGATCGCGCGCCACGCGCTCGACCCACACCTTGGTGTTGACGAACACCATGGTGCGCTGCGCATCGGTGCGCGACAGCAGGCCGATCAGCAGCGGCACCTTTTCTTCCATCGCCGGGAAGTACACCGTCTGCCGCACGCGGGCCGCGGTAATGGTCTCGGTCTCGACGGTGAGCTTCTCGGGGCTGTTCATGTGCTCGTAGGCCAACTCCAGCACGCGATGGCTGAGGGTGGCCGAGAACAGCAGGCTCTGGCGCTCCTCGCGCGGCGGCATGCGCCGCAGCAGGAAGCGGATGTCCTTGATGAAGCCCAGATCGAACATGCGATCGGCCTCGTCGAGCACTACCACCTCGCAGGCGTGCAGCGAGACGACTTTGTGCTGCTTGACGTAGTCGATCAATCGGCCGGGCGTGGCGATGATCACGTCGGTACCGCGCTGCAGCAGCTCGCGCTGCTTGTCGTAGTCGACGCCGCCATACACCAGCGCCATGCGCAGACCGATGTGGCGGCCGATCGCACGCGCGTCCTTGTCGATCTGGATCGCCAGCTCGCGGGTCGGGGCGAGGATGACCGCGCGCGGATCGGCATCACCACGGGTGCCGCGCGCGGGATTGTTGAGCAGGCGATTGAACACAGCGACCAGGAACGCGGCGGTCTTGCCGGTGCCGGTCTGCGCCTGGCCTGCCACGTCGCGGCCCTGCAGGGCCAGCGGCAGGGTCAGGGCCTGGATCGGCGTGCAGCGCAGGAAACCGGTGTCTTCGAGGCCCGCGAGCAGCAGCGGATGCAGGTCGAAGCCCTCGAACAGGATGTCGGTCAGCGGGCGGTTGTCGGTCGGAGTTTCGTCGGCAGTTGGTGCGATCGGAGTGTCGGTCATTGAGATAGGTCTTGGTCAGCCCCATTGCCGGCGGCGCGGCCGGGGTGCGGGGCCCGCGAGTACGCGGGACCGCCGGAGCACCTGGCGGGAAGCGACACGACCATGTGGGGAGCCTCTGAGCGAGTCCCGCGCGATGCAGGGCTCGGTCAGAGCCTCCCCCGAGGCTTGTGTCAGAATGGATCGTGGTGGCGATCCGCGGAGACATCAGTGTATCCGAGTGCGCGGGCGCGTGCCGCAAGCCCCGCCGGTCGCCCCCATCCCCGTCCGCCGTGCTGCCGAAGGAGAGCCCCTTGAGCGACCAGGTTTCCCACGTCAACGATGCCGATTTCGATGCGCAGGTGCTGCAGTCCAGCGAGCCCGTGCTGGTCGACTTCTGGGCCGAATGGTGCAGCCCGTGCAAGGCGATCGCGCCGCTGCTCGACGAGATCGCCAGCAACTATGCCGGGCGCCTGCGGGTGGCCAAGGTCAATGTCGATCACAACCAGAAGACCTCGCGCAACTTCGGTATCCGAGGCCTGCCGACCCTGCTGCTGTTCAAGGACGGCAAGGTGGAGGCGACCCATCTGGGGATGGTCAGCAAGCTGCAGCTGACCCAGCTGCTCGACAAGAACCTGTAGCCGGCGGGCTGGCGTCATTGCGCGCCGGCAGCAGCACCGCGCTGCACTGCCGGTTGCCGGCACGCGATGGCGGTGCTACCGTAGAGGCCTATTTGCGGTGCCGCTTCGCGGCCTGCCTACTTTCAAGTCCCTCCCCCGAAACGCTCAAAACGATGCGCAAGCAGCGCGAATCCGCCGTGCCGGAAGGGCACGAGTCGTCCGCCGTACCGGCGTCCGAAACCCCTGAGAACCGAGCCCATTCGGCTCCGCCCGAAGCGCCACGCGCGCCCGAGCCGATGGTTGCTGCGTCATCGCACGGCGGTGACGAGGGCGGCAGTGGCGGGACATCGGGCGCAGGCTCCAGCCCCGACAGCGGCCAATCCGGCGGTCAAGGCAATCCAGCGCAAGCCGCGCAGGGCGGCGGCAACCCGCAGGGCGGCCAAAACGCCGGCGGCCAGCCGGGCAATCGCAACAACCAGCGTGACGATCGCCGCCATCGGCGCGATCGCGACCGCAACAACCGCGGCGGCGCCCCCGCCGGCGGTGGTGGCGCCCCCGACGACAATCGTGGCAACCGCGACCACGGCATGCGCGACGACAATCGCGGCAACCGCGACGACAACCGCGGCAACCGCGGTGGTGGTGGCGAAGACCGCCTGCCGCCCGGCCCGCTGCCGCCATTGCCGCCCAATGCGCCGACCTCGCTGACCGCGCTCAAGCGGATGAACGCCGAGGGCCTGCTGGCACTGAGCGAGCAGTGCGGCATCGTCGAGGGCGTGGCGCGCCTGCGCAAGCAGGACATCGTGTTCAACCTGCTCAAGGTGCTCTGCCGCACGCAGGAAGGCATCGACGGCGAGGGCGTACTGGAAATCCTGCAGGACGGCTTCGGCTTCCTGCGCGCTTTCGAGTCGAGCTATCTGGCCGGCCCCGACGACATCTACGTCAGCCCCAGCCAGATCCGCCGCTTCAACCTGCGCACCGGCGACTATCTGATCGGCAAGATCCGCGCGCCGAAAGACGGCGAGCGCTACTTCGCCCTGCTCAAGGTCGACACCATCAATGGCGAGCCGCCGGAGGCGTCGAAGAACAAGGTCCTGTTCGAGAACCTCACGCCGCTGTTCCCGCGCGAGTCGTTCCACCTCGAGCGCGGCAACGGCTCGACCGAAGACATCACCGGCCGCATCCTCGACCTGATGGCCCCGATCGGAAAGGGCCAGCGCGGCCTGATCGTGTCGCCGCCAAAAGCCGGCAAGACGATGCTGCTGCAGAACGTGGCCCAGGCCATCGTCTACAACCATCCGGAAGCGCATCTGATCATCCTGCTGATCGACGAGCGGCCGGAAGAAGTCACCGAGATGCAGCGCACGGTCCGTGCCGAGGTGATCTCCTCGACGTTCGACGAGCCGGCCGTGCGCCACGTGCAGGTCGCCGAGATGGTGATCGAGCGCGCCAAGCGCCTGGTCGAGCACAAGAAAGACGTGGTGATCCTGCTCGACTCGATCACCCGCCTCGCCCGCGCCTACAACACCGTGGTGCCGGCCTCCGGCAAGGTGCTCACCGGCGGCGTCGACGCCAACGCGCTGCAGCGGCCGAAGCGCTTCTTCGGCGCCGCGCGCAAGGCCGAGGAAGGCGGATCGCTGACCATCGTCGCCACCGCGCTGGTCGAAACCGGCTCCAAGATGGACGAGGTGATCTACGAGGAATTCAAGGGCACCGGCAACATGGAAGTGCACCTGAACCGCCGGATCGCCGAAAAGCGCGTATACCCGGCGATCGACATCAACCGCTCCGGCACCCGCCGCGAAGAGCTGCTGATCGATGCCGACCGTCTGCAGAAGGTGTGGATCCTGCGCAAACTCCTGCATCCGATGGACGAACTCGGGGCGATGGAATTCATGCTCGACAAGATGAAGAACACCAAGTCGAACGACGAGTTCTTCAGCTTCATGAAGCGCGGCGGCTGAGCCTGGTGTTGTTGCCGCGCGCGGCAGCGCGCGGCAAAGCTCAGCGCTTGGGCGTGGCGATGTTGATGTAGGACAGGAACTCCGAGCGCGTGCGCGCATCGTCGCGAAACTCGCCCAGCATCGACGAGGTGATCATCGACACGCCGCGCTTGTGCACGCCGCGGGTGGTCATGCACTCGTGCGAGCCCTCGACCACGATGCCGACGCCGCGCGGCTTGAGCACGTCCTGGATGGCCTGTGCGATCTGCGCGGTCATCTTCTCCTGCACCTGAAAGCGCCTGGCGTAGACCTCCACCACGCGCGCGAGCTTGGAGATGCCCACTACCCAGCGATCGGGCAGATAGCCCACGTGCACGCGACCGATGATCGGCGCCATGTGGTGCTCGCAGTGCGACTCGTACTCGATATCGCGCAGCACGATCATCTCGTCGTAGCCTTCGACTTCTTCGAAGGTGCGGCGCAGGTATTCGGCCGGATCGTCGCGATAGCCGCCGAACCATTCGCCATAAGCATCGACCACCCGCTTGGGCGTATCGATCAGCCCCTCGCGGCCGGGATCGTCGCCGGCCCAGCGCAGCAGCACCCGCACTGCATCCTCGGCCTGCTCGCGGGTTACCTCGGGAATCAGCTGATCGGCGTTGATGATGGACGGGGTGGTCATGGTGCCGCCTCCTGCTCGGATCGGTCGATGACCATAGCAAACCCGACATTCCGCCGATGTGCAGAAAGCGTTTGGTTGCCACCATGCGCAGATCGCGTGGTGCCCCGCAAGTTGGGCCCTGGCCCACCGCGCGACAGCCCGTCGAATGAATCAAACCTTGTGGCGGTCCCGGTTCGGTGGGCCAAGGCCCACCCTTCGCCTACCGCGCGAAAACCCATCGCGTTGCATCGAACGTTGTTGCGCTTCGGTGCGGTAAGCCAAGGCCCGCGCGCCGCGCGATACCTCACCCGGCCGCTGCGGCAGAGGTTTTCTGCTGCGCGATCCATGCGCGCACATGCGCCGACAGCACCGGCAGCGGCACCGAGCCGGTTTCCAGCACGCTGTCGTGGAACGCGCGCAGGTCGAATTCCGCGCCGAGTTCGCGCTGCGCCTCGGCACGCAGTTCGCGAATCCGGATCATGCCGAGCATGTAGCTCAGCGCCTGGCCGGGCCATGAAATATAGCGATCGATCTCGGTGCGGATCTCATGTTCGCTCAACGCGGTGTTGGCCGTCATGTAGTCGATCGCGCGCTCGCGCGACCAGCCCAGCGCGTGCATTCCGGTGTCGACCACCAGCCGGTTGGCGCGCCACATCGCATAGGTCAGCTGACCGAAGCGCTCGTAGGGCGTGGTGTAGATGCCCATCTCATGGCCGAGCTCCTCCGCGTACAGCGCCCAGCCCTCGCCATAGGCCGAGATATAGCTGAAGCGGCGAAACGGCAGCTGCTCGCCCTGTTCGTTGGCCAACGCGATCTGCAGGTGATGGCCGGGCACGGCTTCGTGCAGGGTCAGCGCTGGCAGCGTGTAGAGCGGGCGACTGTCCAGCTTCGAGGTGTTGACCCAATAGTTGCCCGCCTCGCGCGAGCCGGCGGCGGCGGCCACGTAGCGGCCCGCGGTGTAGTACGGCGCGATCGCCTCGGGCACCGACTGCACGCCGTAGGGCAGGCGCGGCAGATTGCCGAAGAACTTCGGCAGCGCGCCATCGGCACGTTTGGCCACCCATGCCGCGGCCGACAGCAGCTCGGTCGCGGACCTGGCATAGAACTGCGGGTCGCCGCGCAGGAACGCCAGGAACGCCGCATAGTCGCCATCGAACTTCAGCTCGACGATGATCTGGTCCATCGCCGCACGGATCCGCGCCACCTCGGCAAGTCCGATCGCATGCACCGCCTCGGGCGTGAGGTCTTCGGTCGCAAAGTCGATGATCTGACGCCGGTAGTAGGCCGCACCATCCGGCATCGCGTGCGCCGCGATCGTGGTGCGCGTGTGCGGCAGGTAGTCCTCGCGCATGAACTCCAGCAGCTTGGCGTAGGCCGGCACCACGCGCTCGCTGATCGCCACGGCCGCATCTGCACGCAGCGCTTGTACTTCGGCAGCCGGGATCGCGGGCGGCAGCTCGCGCAGCGGCTGGTAGAAATCGCTGGTCATCGGATCGCTCACCGCCGCTGCGCGCGCGATCGATGCATCGCGTCCTTCGAGGGTGATCCGCGGCACGCTGATCCCGCGCTCGAGGCCCTCGCGCAACAGCTCGATGTGCTGCTCGAGGTAGACCGGCACCGCGCGCAGGCGCGCGATGTAGCGGCGATAGTCGGCGCTGTCGCGGAACGGATGCGAGCGCGGCAACATCGCAAGATCTGCATGGAAGCTGGAGTCCGAGTTCATCGGCAGCAGGTGGCCGCCGAGGCGGATGTTCTCCGCGAAGCTCTCGATCTGCGCGCGGTAGATCGAAAAGTCGTCGCGGCTATCGGCATCCAGCGCATCGGGCCCGATCGCATCGAGCTCGCGCAGCACCGCAAGCCAGTACTTTCGACGCTGCTGCTGCGCGGCCAGTCCAACCTCGCCCAGCCGATCGTCGTAGTCGTGCACGCCGACCGCGGTGGCCAGCTGCGGAAACTGCGCCAGTCGCCAAGCCCACTCGCGCTGCCACAGTTCGCGGAAGCGGGTGTCGGCGTCCGCATCGGCGAACACGGCCGGCGCGAATGCCAGCATCAGGATCACGATCAGGAGCTTGCGCAGCATCGACAGCTTCTCAGGCGCGGGGATGCGTGCGGCTCAGCGCACCGGATCGACGCGGCGCAGTCCGCGATCCAGATCCGCGCGCACGGCCGATTCCGAGCAGCGCTCGGCATGCTGGGTGCCGATGCGGGCATGGGCCACGTCGTCGACCGCGGTCTGATCGCTGCGGCGCAGGCGCAGGGCTTCGGCCAGCAGCGCGCAGTCGACCGCCAGCGGCGAGGGATCGAGCACCAGTCCGCAGCGTTCGCGCAGGGTGGCGCGTCGCTCGCTGAGCTCGCCCTTGGCATCGGCCGACACATCGAAAGTCGCCGTCGCACCATCGAGGCGCCAGATCACCACGGCCAGATCGCGGCAGCCGGCTTCATTGAGCGCCACGGTGGCGGTGTCGCCGCCACCCTTGGCCTCGGGCGTGATCGCAATGACTTCCAGCGGAGCCCCATCGCAGGGCGTTTCCTGGAACGACAGGCTGCCGTCGATTGCGCGGCATTTGTAGAGGGTCTTGTCCTGCGCGCAGACAGCGCTGGCGGACACAAGCAGGGCAAGGCAGAGCAGGATGCGGTTCATGCCGCTGATGCTAACCCAAGCCCGCGCGCGCGTCCGCGCATGGATTCTCAATCCGGCTATGCGACGCGCAGCGGTGCGCTTTGCGCCGAGCGCACCGGCGCTGTCCCCACGTACTTGCGGGTGGCCCAGTATTGCGCGGCAAAGGCCAGCACCACCGGCCCGAACCACGCCAGCTGGCCAAGCACCGGGCCGGACAGCATCGGCAGCAGTTTCGGCAAGCCGATCGAAAAGAACGCGACATGGGTGGCGATCGCGTTGCCGGTCATGCCACCGAGGTGCTCGCGCATCCACCAGCGCGCGTCCCTGGGGCCGCGGCGACGCATGCGCAGCATGCTCAGGCCGATCACTAGCCCGATCGTGGCAAAGCCGATGAAGATCACGCTGCCGATATACAGCCCGAATCCGAGCATGCCCGCGCCGCCGGCGACGTTCATCGCGGCCACGACCTGAAACGCAGTACCGGTGTAGCGGGCAAAATCGTGCTTGAGCCGGATCGAGCGCCATGCGCCCCAGCTGGCGGTAGCGGTGATCAACAGCAGGTAGGCGAAGAACCAACCGGAGGTCTGGCCGGCGGCAATGCGCTGCACGCACATCGGCACGGCCAGGGTGAGCAGGCCCACCATCGCGAGCAGGAATACCCGCCCGCTGCGCACATGGATCGGGCTGCCCTTGCGCGCAAGGCCCGCAGCCCAGAATGCCATCAACGCCACCACGCCGATGATCGCGTGCAGGCGGGCGATGATTTCGTAGCTCGTCATGCGGTGTCTCCCTTGGGTTCGCGGCCAGTCTGTCGAAAACCACGGCCGGCGGTCAGTTGCCGGCAGTCACCATCGCGACCTGCCGGAAGTCACCTCGGCATGCAATCGGCTTGAGCCGCGCGCCACATCGCGCCAAGCTGCACGCCATGACGCTCAACCTGCGCGCGCTGCTCAACCCACTCAACCTTGCCGCCGTGCTGGTCTGGATTGCGGTGGGCTATGAGCTGCTGATCGGTACGCCGCGCGAGCGCGGACCGCTCGACAGCCACGCTGCCTATCTGCTTTCGCTGGCGCTGCACAAGGGCTTCCTGCTGCTGGTGCTGTTGCCGGCGGTATTGCCACGCGAATCGTCGTTTGCGCGTGCCCTGCCGTGGGCGGCACTGGCCGTGGCCATGCTGGAGATCTGGCTGCGGCCGGGCACTTCGGCACCGGTGCTGTTGATCGTGGTCATGGCGCACCTCGCTGGCGACCTTGCACCGCGGCCACTGGCGATCGTGTGGGCGGCCACCAATGCGCTGCTGTTCGCCTTTTTCAGCAACATGCCGCAGGTTTCCTCGCCCATCATCGCCACCCTGATGTACGGCAGCTTCCAGCTGTTTGCGATGACCACCGCGTGGTATGCGCGCAGCGCAGAACAGGCCCGCGACGCACTGGCAGCCGTGAATGCCGAGCTGCTGGCGACCCGCTCGCTGCTGGCCGAGAGCGCGCGCGACCAGGAACGCCTGCGGCTGTCGCGCGAGCTGCATGACGTGGCCGGCCACAAGCTGACCGCGCTCAAGCTGAACCTGGCGGTGGTCGCACGCGATCCCGTGCTCAACGCCAATCGCGAGGTCGCGCTGTCGGCGCGACTGGCCGACGAGTTGCTCGGCGACATCCGCGGCGTGGTCGCACAGATGCGCGCCCACGACGGCATGAACCTGCGCGCGGCGATCGAACAGCTGGCAGCACCGCTGCCGCGACCGCGGGTGCATATCGAGGTCGATCCCGAGGCTACCGTGGCATCCGTCGAGCAGGCCGAAGCGGTGGTGCGTGCGGTGCAGGAGGCGCTGACCAACGCCGCCCGCCACAGCGCAGCGGAAAACGTCTGGATCGTCTTGCGCCGCAGCGGCTCGCAACTGAGCATCGATGTGCGCGACGACGGTCGCGGCAGCACGCCGCTGCGCTTTGGCAACGGACTGACCGGCATGCGCGAGCGGTTGCAGGCGCTGGGCGGCGGGCTCACCGTCGAGCGCGCACGCGAGGGCGGCATCGCCGTGCACGGCTGGCTGCAACTGGCGTGAGCAACAGCGTGCGGATCGCACTAGCCGACGACCAGGCTCTGGTGCTGGAGGGGCTCAAGGCACTGCTGCGTGGATTCCGCGGCATCGAGGTCGTCATCGAGGCCAGCGGCGGTGAGGCGCTGCTCGAGGCGCTGGCTCATACCCGCGTCGACGTGGTGGTTTCCGATATCCGCATGCCCGGTGTCGACGGGATCGCGGCCGTGCAGCAGCTGCGCGCGCGCGGCGATCTCACGCCGGCGATCCTGCTCACCACCTTCGACGACAGCGCACTGCTGCTGGCCGCCGTCGAAGCTGGCGCGCAGGGGTTTTTGCTCAAGGACGCCAGCCCCGAGGACCTGTGCGAGGCGATCCTCGCGGTCGCCGCGGGCCAACAGCTGCTCGCGCCGATCGCCACCGATCCGGTGCGCGCGCGCTTCGCCTATCGCGAACCGGGGCCGTGGGGCATCGATGGTCGGCGAGCGGCACTCGATGTGGGGCCGCTTCCCCACGGCACCCAGTTCACCGAGCGTGAGCTCGGCGTGCTGCGCCTGCTGGCCGGCGGCTACTCCAACAAGGAGATCGCGCGCTCACTGTCGCTGTCCGAGGGCACGGTGAAGAACTACGTGTCGGACATCCTCGACAAGCTCGACACCCGCGACCGCACGCGCGCGGTGCTCAAGGCGATCACGCTCAGGATCATCTGAGGCGCAGACAACGGTCGCGCGCCGCGGCGTGCACGGATTCACGGCGCGCCACAGCCACGATATGCTGATCCGATGGATGCGCTGACCGACGCCGAGGCCGAGCGCCTCAATCAACTCCTGCTGGATTTCGCCGGCCCCGAAGGCATGGCCAATCTGGAAATGCTCGACGGCTTTCTGAGCGCGCTGGTGGTCGCCCCCGCGATGATTCTGCCGTCGGAGTGGTTGCCCGTGGCCTTGGGTTCGGCACCCGGGGCCGCTGATGCGGGGCAGACCGAACAGTTGAGTATCCTGATGCTGCGCTTTTACAACGAGATCGTGACCCGCGTCGGCCGCGCACCTGCGCCGGCCGATGACACAATCGATCGCGAAAATTTTCCATACCTGATGATGCCGCCCGAGGACGAGGCATTCGATCTCGACGCCACCGAGCCTGCGATCGGCGCGCTGTGGGCATCGGGATTCCTGGCCGGGCGCATGGTGCGCGCGGACGACTGGGACCGCCTGTGCGACGACTGGGACGGTCTGGCCGAGGATCTCGACGAGTTCGATTCCCTGCATGCATGCCTCGACGCCGACGATCCAGGCGATCCGCTGCCGCTGCGGGTGCGCTTCGAGGTCTTGCTCGCCATCCCGGAGCTGCTGCACGATCTGTACAACGCCCGTCCGCTGCCCGAACCGATTCGTCGGGCAGAACCCAAAGTCGGCCGCAACGACCCCTGCCCGTGCGGCAGCGGCCTGAAGTACGACAAGTGCCATGGCTCGAACTGAGCGCACGGTGCCGTGCACGCCGCGCAAGTGAGCGATCCGGGCCCTGCGAACTGCACGGTCGCTGCAGCGTCGAGGGCGCGCGCACTGCCTTTGGTTCGGCCACCGCGCCAGCGCGCAGCTGCCGATCGGATCACGAGCCCGGGGAATCCCGGCGCGACGCTATCATCGACAAATGAGCGCCACTGAGAACACCGATTTCATCGAGGTCTATTGCGCGGCATTGACGCGGGAGATGTGCGCGCAGATCGTGGCCCAGTTCGACCGCAGCGGGCAGGCGGTGCGCGGCGCGACGGGTTCGGGCGTGGATACCGCACTCAAGGACAGCTGGGATATCGAGATCACGGGACGTGCCGACTGGCGTGCTGCGCACGATGCGATCCAGCAGGCGGCATTCGCCGGTCTCGGTGAATACGTGCGCAAGTATCGCTACACCCTGCTGGCACCGCTATCGATCGGCATGCGCGATCCGGGCACCGGCGCGACCACACGGCTGGATCCCGATTCGCTGCTGGCGCTGCCGGCGGAACGCTACGGCGGCGTGCTGCAGTACGCCTTCCGTCCCGGCAACATCAATCTGCAACGCTACGTGGCCGACCAGGGCGGCTATCCCTACTGGCACTGCGAGCACTATCCGAAAGCCGGCAGCGTGGACCCGCTGCACCGAGTGCTGCTGTATACGTTCTATCTGAACGACGGCTTCAGCGAGGGCGAAACCGAGTTCTACTATCAGCAGCGCAAGATCGCGCCGCGCGCCGGCGATCTGCTGATCGCACCGGCGTTCTTCACCCACACGCATCGCGGCAATCGACCGCGTGGTGGCGACAAGTACATCGCCACCTCATGGATACTGTTCAACCCGGCCGAGGCGCTGTTCGCGCCCGCGCGCTGAACCGCACGCCATCGCGCATTCGGCCCGATGCCGGTGGGGTGGTTGAACAACCGCGCTGGATGAATCCCTGAACAATCCTGCAGCGACGCGTGGAGCGTTGTGCGGGATGTCGTTGCGATCTCCGCGCGCGATGGTTGCCGACTGGCATCGCAGCGGAGCGCAGCGGGCTTTGATCGGCACACGGCGGTGCGCCGGGAACGCCGGCGCGAATCCGCAGCCAAACCGGGCTGACGCGGGTGTGCAAACCGCGTGCAGCAAGTTTGGAAACAGCGCTCACTGCTGCCGGCGGCTGCCAATCCGGCACTGCGGTAGGTTTGACTGGACTTAAACCCTGCACTTGCAGTATATTTGGTAGATCATCATAGGAGCAGCCCTCATGGCAAACATCGGAGCTCTGCTCAAGGACGAGATTTCGCGACTTTCCCGCCGGGAAATCCGCCGTCAAACCGGGGCGTTGAGAAAGGCCTCGACCATCTATCGACGCAATATTGC
>JBBSDI010000082.1:0-12020 GCA_038249585.1 Lysobacterales bacterium
GGCGCACCTCGGCCAGCTCGCCGCGGCCGATCGTCACCAGACAATCGAAACTGAAACTGGCGCCGGCCAGGGGACCGGCTGCAACCACCAACTCGGGCATCGGCACGCTTTCCGCATGGCGTGGCGCAGTGTGCCACACCCGCCCCACTGCGCAGGCACACCGGTCCGTGGCACCATCACGGCCCGCCGTTGAGCAAGGTCCTGCCGATGTCGATCGCCTACTGGTGCGTGCTGGTTGCCGCATTCTTGCCGCTGCTGTTTACCGCCATCGCCAAGTTCAGCGGAGCGGGGTTCAACAACCGCCGGCCGCGCGACTTCCAGGCCCAGCTCAGCGGGGTGCGCCAGCGGGCGCACTGGGCACACCTGAACTCGCTGGAGGCATTTCCGCCGTTCGCCGCCGGCGTGATCATCGCCCATCAGCTGGGCGCCGAGCAGGCGCTGGTGGATGCGCTGGCGCTGGGCTTTATCGCTGCGCGACTGGCCTACGGCGCGCTGTACATCGCCGACCAGCAGCTGTTGCGCAGCGTGGTGTGGACGCTGGGAATGGGCTGCGTGGTGGCGCTGTTCGTGGTGGCGGCCTGAGGGTCGGGCTCGCGCCCTATCGTCGCCGGTGGCGTTGCATACGCTGCCGCAGGCGCGGCTCACTCACGCGGGCGCGCCAGGGTCAGCTCGTTCCAGCCATCGACGTAGCGATGCTCGAAGCGGGTCATCAACTGGCGCACCAGATGCACGCCCAGCCCGCCGATCTCGCGATCGGCGATCGATGCCTCGGTATCGGGCTGCGGCCGCGCGGTCGGATCGTAGGCGCTGGCACGGTAGCGCAGCAGGGCGGTCACCTCGACCGGGTCGCGCTTGAGTAGCACTTCGATCGGCGCATCGAGCGGGCCATCGGCGTGCATGACCACATTGGTCAGCAGCTCGTCGAAGGCGACCTGGAATGCGCGCAACGCATCGGCGCTCGCGTAGTCGGCTGGCAGGCGTCGCTCGAGTGCTGCGCAGAACTCGGAAATCGCCTGCCGCTCGCGCGCGATGCGGAACAGCCAGGTATGCGCTGTCGAGTCGAAAGCCACCGCCACCCGCGGTCGTCCGCCAGGCAGGGCCGCACGCGGGGCGGCGCCATCGCGGGTGGCGCCATCGCGGGCGGCGCGGTTGCGGGTGATGCGGTCACGCAGGCGGCGCCAGAACGACATCTGCCGATGGTGGCGCAAGCGCCCGGCGCGCGCAAACCACCCGTCAACCGGCGGCAGCGCGCGCCGATGGTTTGAGCCGGGGCGGCGCCAGCGCGGGATGCCCGGGCGGCCATGGCTGGGTCGCCCGCTGGCCGGCCTTGAAGCGATCGAGATCGGCACGCTGGCGCGCCGCGGTCGCCGTATCGCCGCGCTTGACCGACTCGAAGATCGCCTGCGCCTGGTAGTCGACCGCGTCCGCGCTGCGACCCTGTGCGGCCATTGCCATGGCCAGCGCCTCGGTATTGGCTTCATTCGGCAGCTGCCTGTACAGCGCCTGCCCATAGTCGGCCGCCATCGCGCGTTCCTCGTCGTTGGCAGCCGGGCAGGTGGCCGCGAGCCGCACGAAAGTCTGCAGCAGGTCGCCATCGCGTGGGCGGGTGAGCAGCAGCCGGTTGACCTCTCCCAGCGCATCGGCGCAGCGCCCTGCCAGGACCAGCGCTGCGGCCAGGCGATCGCTCACGCCGGCCGAGTCGTCCAGGGCGGCGGCCTCGCGGTACTGATCGGCCGCAGCCATCCACTGCTGCGCGCGCATCAACGCGTTGCCCAGCGCAAGGCGCGCGGCACCATAGCGCTGATCGGCGCGCACGGCGGCCTCGTACTGGGCGCGGGCTGCGTTCTCGTTACCCCCTACTTCCAGCACCATGCCTTTGGCCAGATGTGCCGCCGCCGAGCCGGGCGCGGCTTTGAGCGCGGCGTCGGCACGCGTGCCGGCCGCGGCGAGATTGCCGCGATCGGCTTCGACCCGCGCGTAGGCGGTTAGCAGTTCGGCATCGTCGGGCTGCTGTGCCAACGCGGTATCGAGCAGCGCAATCGCCTCGCTGTGCGCGCCGGCGGCAGCGAGCCCCAGTGCCTGCTCGGCAGGCGGCCGCGGTGGTGCCGCGAAGATCGATTCGAGCAGCGGGTCGGGATAGCCCGGCGTCAGCTTGCCTGCGAGCTTGCGCTGTCCAGCAGCGGCGCTGGCATTGCCGAGTGCTGCCAGCGCCTCGGCGCGTCGTGCATGCAGCGCGGTCGCCTTGGGATCGGCCTTGAGCGCCTGAGTGAACCAGCGGTCGGCATCGGCCCAGCGCTTTTCACGCATCGCGATCTCGCCCAGCAAGGCCGCTGCGGGGGCGAGGTCGGGGCGCGCGGTGGCGGTGGCCTCGATGGTGCTCCGTGCGCCGGCGAGCTCGCCCAGTTCGAGCTGCTGGGTCGCCAGGCGATAGCGGATCGGCAGATAGTTGCCATCGAGCGCGAGTGCGCCGCGCAGCAGGTCGCGGGCCTGCGGCAACTCGCCGGCCATGCCCGCGAGTACGCCCTGCAGATAAACGAAGCGTCCGTCATCCGGTGCGACCGACGCTGCGTTGTGCATCGCCGTGCGGGCTGCCACGAGCTGGCCGTTGCGCGCATAGATGCCGCCCAGTCGGGCGAAGGCTTCGGCCAGATACAGGCCGACCAGGCTCGGGCGTGCAGCGTCGAACTGCGCACGCGCCTCGACCAGCACGCGTCGCGTTTGCGGGTCGAGCGCAGACAGATCGGGTTCGACCAAAGGCTTCAGTGCAGCGGCCGATTGCGCGAGCAAGGGCAGCAACAACAGGCAGGCCGCGCAAGCGCGGATCCGGAACAGGGTCGATCGCATGGGTGGGCAGCCGGTCGTGGCGGGTTCGAATCCAACGCAGCGCGCTTCGCGCCCTGCGATCGGTTGAGTCTAGCAGCGCGCCCTGTTCGGCCTTTGTTACCCTGCAGGTCCTGCCATGGCCGGAGTCCGCATGAGCGGATCGAATCAGTTTGCCCTGCTGCGCCAGCGGCGCTTCCTGCCGTTCTTCCTCACCCAGTCGCTGGGCGCGTTCAACGACAACGTGTTCAAGAATGCGCTGGTCGCGCTGGTCACCTTCGTGATGGTGGACCTGTCCGACAGCGACCAGACCCTGCTGACCAACCTCGCCGCCGCGCTGTTCATCGCGCCGTTTTTCCTGTTCTCGGCCAGTGCCGGGCAACTGGCCGAAAAGTACGACAAGGCGCGGCTCGCGCAGGCGATCAAGCTGCTCGAAGTCGCGATCATGGCGGTGGCCGCGGCCGGCTTCATCACTCACCACGTCGAGTTCCTGCTCGCGATGGTGTTCATGATGGGCCTGCACTCGACGCTGTTCGGGCCGCTGAAGTATTCGATCATGCCGCAGGTGCTCAGCACCGACGAACTGGTCGGCGGCAACGGACTGGTCGAGATGGGTACCTTCATCGCGATCCTGTCGGGCTCCTTGCTCGGCTCAGCGCTGATCCAGGTGCCCGATCACGGGCCATGGCTGGTCGCGGCCGCCTGTATCGGCCTGGCGCTTGCGGGCCTGGGCACCGCGCTTGCGATGCCGTCGGTGGCGCCGGCGACACCGGGCCTGGCGATCAACTGGAATGTGTTCGCCGAGACCTGGAGCAACCTGAAATACCTGCGCAGCAATCGCACGGTGTTCCTGGCCGCCCTCGGGGTGTCGTGGTTCTGGTTCTTCGGCTCGGTGTATTTCGTGCAACTGCCCAAGTACGCCGAGCAGGTGCTGGGTGCGACCGGCACCACGTATCAATTCCTGCTGGCGGTGTTTTCGGTCGGTGTGGCGATCGGCTCGATGCTGTGCGAACGGTTGTCGGGACACAAGGTCGAGATCGGCCTGGTGCCGTTCGGCTCGCTGGGCATGACGGTGTTCGGCATCGATCTGTACTTCGCGCACCCGCATGTTGCGAGCGTGAGCGGCGTGGCGCTGGAACAGCTGCTCACCCAGCCATGGATGTGGCGGCTGGTGTTCGACCTGACCATGATGTCGGTGTTCTGCGGATTCTTCATCGTGCCGCTGTTCGCGCTGATCCAGACCCGCACCGAGCGCGGCCACCAATCGCGCGTGATCGCGGCCAACAACATCCTCAATGCGCTGTTCATGGTCGCATCCACCGTGCTTGCGATCGTGCTGCTCAACGTCGCGGGGCTGAGCATCCCGCAGCTGTTGCTGGCGATCGCCCTGCTCAATGCGCTGGTGGCGATCTACATCTACACCCTGGTGCCGGAGTTCCTGTGGCGCTTCGTGGCGTGGCTGATGGTGAGCCTGATGTACCGGCTGGAAGTGCACGGGCGCGAAAAGATTCCCGACACCGGTGCGGTGCTGCTGGTGTGCAACCACGTCAGCTTCATGGACCCGGTGATCCTGATGGGCGCGGTGCGGCGGCCGACCCGCTTCGTGATGTACTACAAGATATTCCAGATTCCGGTGATGAAGTGGCTGTTCAAGGCCGCGCGCGCGATTCCGATCGCCGGCCGCAAGGAGGACGAAACGCTGATGCTGCGCGCTTTCGCCGAGGTCGACCGCGAGCTGGCCGCCGGCGAGATCGTCGGCATCTTCCCCGAGGGCGGCATTACCCGCGACGGCCAGCTGCTGCCGTTCCGGCCCGGGGTCGACAAGATCCTGGCTTCGCGGCCGGTGCCGGTGGTGCCGATGGCGCTGCGCGGCATGTGGGGCAGCCTGTTCAGCCGCAAGGACCGGCTGCGGCTGCCGCGGCGGTTCCGCTCAAGGATTGCGCTGGTGATCGGCGATCCGATCCCGCCGGAGCTCGCGACCGCGGAATATCTGGAGCGCAAGGTGCGCGAGCTGCGCGGCGACTGGGCGTAGCCGGCGTGCAGCGCCAATACATCGCGCTCAGTCGCGCGCGAGTGCGCGATGCCCGATATCGCGGCGGAAGAACGAACCGGCGAGCCGGATCGGTTGCAGTGCCGCGTAGGCGCGCTCGCGCGCCTGCGCGATGTCCTCGCCCAGCGCACACACCGTAAGGACCCGCCCGCCAGCGCTGACGGCGTGGCCTGCGTCCAGCCGCGTGCCGGCGTGGAAGATCTTCGCGCCATCGGGCAGCGCTGCATCGAGGCCATCGATCGGATCGCCGCTGCGTGGCGCTGCCGGATAGCCGTGTGCGGCCAGCACCACGGCCAGCGCAGGCCGCGGGTCCCAGTCGGCGTGCGCGGTATTCAGGCGACCTTCCAGCGCGGCCTCGACCAGGTCCAGCAGATCCGAGCGCAAGCGCAGCATGATCGGCTGGGTTTCCGGATCGCCGAAGCGCACGTTGAACTCGACCACCCGCGGTGCCCCTTCGGCATCGATCATCAGGCCTGCATACAGGAACCCGCTGAACGGCACGCCGTCGGCGGCCATCCCGGCCAGGGTCGGCCGGATGATCTCGCGCATCACCCGCGCATCCACCGCCGCGGTCACCACCGGTGCCGGCGAGTAGGCGCCCATGCCGCCGGTGTTGGGGCCGGCATCGCCGTCGTAGCACCGCTTGTGGTCCTGGCTGGTCGCCATCGGCAGCGCGTTGACTCCGTCGCTGAGCACGATGTAGCTGGCCTCTTCGCCGGCCATGAACTCCTCGACCACTACGCGTGCGCCGGCAGCACCCAGACTGCCAGCGTCGAGCATGTGCGCCAGCGCCTGCTCGGCTTGCGCCAGGGTGGAAGCCACCACCACGCCCTTGCCGGCGGCCAGGCCATCGGCCTTGATCACGATCGGCGCGCCCTGCGCGCGCACGTAGGCGAGAGCTGCGGCAAGTTCGGTGAACACCGCGTAGGCGGCGGTGGGGATGCGGTGGCGGTGCAGGAATGCCTTGGCAAAGGCCTTGGAACCTTCGAGCTGCGCTGCGGCCGCGGTTGGTCCGAAGATGCGCAAGCCCGCGGCGCGAAACGTGTCCACCACGCCGGCGACCAGCGGACCTTCGGGGCCGACCACCGTCAATGCCACATTCTCCTCGCGCGCGAGAGCCAGCAAGGCGTCAAGGTCGCGCACATCGACGGGCACGTTGCGCACGCTCGGTTCGTTCGCCGTACCGGCATTGCCGGGTGCGACGATCACCTCGGACACCCGCGGAGATTGCGCGAGTTTCCACGCCAGCGCGTGTTCGCGACCACCGCTGCCGATCAGCATGACTCTCATGTGTGGGTGCTCGCGCTCAGTGGCGGAAGTGGCGGATGCCGGTGAACACCATCGCGATGTCGTGCGCATCGGCCGCGGCGATCACCTCCTTGTCGCGCATCGAGCCGCCCGGCTGGATTACGGCAACGATGCCCGCGGCCGCCGCCGCATCGATGCCATCCCGAAACGGAAAGAACGCATCGGAGGCCATTACGCTGCCGGGCACGGCGAGCGCGGCCTCCTCGGCCTTGAGCGCTGCGATCTTCGCGCTGACCACGCGACTCATCTGGCCGGCACCCACGCCGACGGTCGCGCCATCGCGCGCATACACGATCGCGTTGGACTTCACGTAGAACGCGACCCGCCAAGCGAACAGCAGATCATCGAGCTGTGCGCTGCTCGGCGCGCGCCGACTGACGATTTTCAGATCGCTTGCGTGCAGGTTGTCGAAGTCGGCGTCCTGCACCAGCATGCCGCCGGCGATGCGCTTGAAATCGAGGCTTGCAGGACGCGGCAGCCGGGCATCGCCACAGGCCAGCACGCGCACGTTCGGCTTGCCGGCGAACACCGCAAGGGCCGCTGCGTCGACCTGCGGGGCGACTACCAGTTCGACGAACTGGCGCGCGATGATGGCGCGTGCGGTATCCGCATCCAGCGTGCGGTTGAACGCGATGATGCCGCCGAAGGCCGATACCGGATCGGTGGCGTAGGCGCGCGCATAGGCCGCCGTGAGGTCGTCTGCCAGCGCGACGCCGCAGGGATTGCCATGCTTGACGATCACGCAGGCGGCTTGCTCGCCGAACTGCTGCACGCAAGCGATCGCTGCATCGGCATCGGCGATGTTGTTGTACGACAGCTCCTTGCCTGCCAGCACCTGCGCGCCGGCGATGCTGCCCGCGAGCGCTGCGTGCTCGACATACAGCGCGCCGGCCTGGTGCGGGTTCTCGCCATAGCGCAGGGTCTGCGCACGGGTGAACGACAGCTGCAGGCTCGGTGCGAAGCGTTGTGGCTGGCCATCGCCACTGCTGCGCGCGCCGAGCCAGCCGGCGATGACGCCGTCATAGCGCGCGGTATGCGCAAAGGCCTTGGCCGCCAGCGCGCGCCGCTCGCCGAGCTGGCTGCCCCCGGCGCTGAGTGCTGCCAGCAGCAGCGGATAGTCGCCCGGCTCGACCACCACGGTTACGCGCTCGTGGTTCTTGGCCGCCGCGCGCAGCATCGCCGGCCCACCGATGTCGATATTCTCGATCGCCACATCCATGCCTACCGCAGGATCGGCCACAGTCGCCTCGAACGGGTAGAGGTTGACCACCAGCAGATCGATCGGCGCGATCGCGTGTTCGTCCATCACCGCATCGTCGATACCGGTGCGACCGAGCAGCGCGCCGTGCACGCGCGGATGCAGGGTCTTGACCCGGCCATCCATGATCTCGGGAAAGCCGGTCACGGCGCTGACATCGCGCACCGTCAGACCCGCCGCGCGCAAGGCCCGCGCGGTGCCGCCGGTGGACAGCAGCTCGACGCCGGCTGCCGCCAGTGCCCGGGCAAGTTCCAGCAGTCCGGACTTGTCGGATACCGACAGCAGGGCGCGACGGATCGCTACCCGATCAGATGCATTCATCGCAGCGGTGCGCCCGGCAAAGATCAAGCGCGCGATTATAGAAGCCAAGCGCGGCCGACAGTGCGGCCGCTGCCGACATCAATGGCGACCGAGGGCAGCGAGCTTCTTGCGCAGCGTCGCGCGGGTGATGCCCAGCATCAGCGCGGCCTTGGTCTGGTTGCCACGGCAGTGGGTCAGCACCTCGTCGAGCAACGGGCCTTCCACCTCGCTGATCACGACCCGGTACAAATCGTCGCAACGATGGCTGTCCAGATCGGCCAGATAGCGGCGCACCGATCGGGAAACCGCCTCGCGCAGGCTGGCGGGGGCAATGGCGGCGTCCGATGCGGACGGAGCACGGAGTTGGACCACGGTGTGGGCGGCGGAGGGCATACGGGCTGGGCTGTTTTCTTGTCGTGATTGAAGTTCTTCGCGCGCTGCGGCGCGAAGACGGCCGGCAAAACTACCGGCGCGCGGGGCTACTCGCAAGCCCTGCATCGGGAGCACTATTCCAGCGCAGTTCCACGCAACTTCAGCGCTGTACGCGGCTGTGCGGGCGGGTTTGAGCATACGCGGGTGGTTTGACCGCGTGAAACCTCGGCCGCCCGCACGGCACCGCCGAGGGGGAAGAAATTGGCGCTACAACAGTGGCTTGCTATAGTTCCGTGGGATTTCGGAAAACGCTTGGGGATGCTGGCTCACGACGACAGCTTGGGCGACGATGGGCATCGGCAGGCGTTCTTTCGCTTCCTGCCGAAGCGTCTGGACGCCTTGCGTCGGCGCGCCGGGCACCTGACCCGCGGCTGGGATGTCAATCTGCTGGCCCTGCTGGTCGAGGATGCGCAAGCGATCGCCGCCCAGGCGCGCCTGCACGGGGTCGCAGTGTTGGCAGCCCAGGTCGACGCGGTGCTCGCGATCGTCGAGCCCCTGCTCGGGTCGTTGGCGATTCCGTCGGAGCCCGAGGCGGACGCCCTGAAAGCGGCGCTCGCTGCTTTGGTTACGCCGCGCACGCCGGCAGCAGCGCCCTTCGGTGTCCATCGCGGCCGCGCCGAACGCTTCGAGCTGCCGCATACCGCCGACGGCATCCCGCTGGCGATCGCGCCCCCGCTGTCGTTCATCGAGCGCTTCGCCAGACCCGTTGATGCGCGGGCGCCAACCGTGGTGCCGCGCGCGGTGCCCGAGACGATGATCTCGGGGGAGGACCTGTCGCCCGATCTGGCCGCCGAGTTGCCGTCCGAACTGGTCGCCTCGCATACACCGGCAGCGCCCGCTGCGCGCGCGCCGGCAACGTCGCGGGAGGCGCAATCGCGCATCGATGGGCGCCGCATCTACCTGCTGTCGGACGCCAATGCGCTGGCCACCGAGATCGCGCAGCGCCTCGACGCCCAAGGCCACGAACTGCAGTTGCTCGACAGCGTCGAGGAACTCAAGGAAATGGTGCGCGCGCTGACCCCGAGCCTGGTTATCGTCGACGCGGTGTTCACCGCCAGCCTGGAGGAAATCGGCCAGGTCATCCGCCTGGCGCGACCGCGCTCGAGCGGACGTCTCGCGCTGCTCGCGCTGGCCAACCAGAGCGACGTGGCAACCCGTCTGAAGGCGATGCGCGCCGGTGCCGATTCCTTCGTGGCCCTGCCGGCTGCCGCCAGCGACGTGCTGGCGCGGGTGGTCGAGTTGCTGGACGCCGACGAGAGCGAGCCGTTCCGGGTCATGATCATCGAAGACGACCGCGCCCAGGCCCTGTTCGCCGAGTCGATCCTGCGCAAGGCCGGAATGGAAACCTGCGCGGTCACCGATCCATTCCTCGCACTCGACTCGCTGGAGCAGTTCGTTCCCGAACTGATCCTGATGGACCTGTATATGCCCAACTGCGATGGCATGGAGCTGACCGCGCTGATCCGCGAACGCGAACGCTTCATCAGCACGCCGATCGTATTCCTGTCCGGCGAGCACGATGCCGACAAGCGCTTCGATGCGCTGTCGGCCGGTGGCGACGACTACCTCGAAAAACCGATTCGGCCGAAGTACCTGATCTCGGCGGTCACCAATCGTGTCCGCCGCGCGCGCGCTCTGACCCGGCGGGTGGTCGCGCTCAATCCACGCGACCAGATCACCGGTCTGTACGACCGTGCGCACGTGATCACGCGGGTCGGCGCGGCGCTGCAGTCGGCCGATGGAACCAATCTCGGCGGCCTGCTGTTCATCATCATCGATGGCGCACAGGCGATCCGAGAACGCATCGGCCTGTCGGCCTTCGATGCCCTGCTCGGGCAGGCCGGCACCCTGCTCGCGGGCCTGATCGGCGGTACCGACCACGCTGCGCGCTATGGCGACACCAGTTTCATCGTGCTCGCACCGGGCCACGGCGAGCAGGCGATGCTGAAGTTCGCCGAAGACATTCGCGAACGCTTCGAGCGGCATCTGTTCGAAACCGGCGATAAGTCGCTGACGCTTGCGATCAGCGTTGGCATCGCCACGATCGCCAGCGGCTGGGACGATGCGGCGTCGATGCTGAATGCCGCCGAGCGCGCCTGCGCGCTGGCGCGCACCTCGTCGGAGCGCAAGGTGCGCGTGTTCGAACGCAGCAGCGTGCCGGTCGCTGCGGCCGAAGGCGACGGCCTGCTGGCGGCGATCAACGATGCCCTGCGCTATGACCGCTTCCAGCTGCTGTTCCAGCCGATCGCCGCGCTGCACGGCAGTACCGAAGAACAGTTCCAGGTGTTGTTGCGCCTGCGCGGCGATCGTGGGCGCCTGTACACCGCTGCCGAGGTGGTGCCGCTGGCCGAGAAGGCCGGCATCATCGGCGAGGTCGATCGCTGGGTGCTGTCGCGCTGCCTGATGGTGCTGCATGAGCGCGACCGCATCGACCGTCCGGTGCGCCTGTTCGTCAGCCAGTCGGTGGCGGGCGTCGCCGAGCCGCAGCGCCTGCCGTGGCTGGCGCAGCAGATGCAATCCAAACAGCTTGCGGCCGATCGCCTGGTGCTGGAGTTCCGCGCCGACGATGTCCTCGCGCAGCTGCGCCTTGCGGTGGTGGTGTCCAACGCCGCGCGCAGCGCAGGGCTGGGCATTGGCCTGAGCGCATTCGACGGTACGGCGACGATGTTGCAGATGATGCAGCACCTGCAAGTGGACTATCTGAAGCTCAGAGGGCGCTATGTTGCCGATACGCCGGAGGCGCGCCGCGATCTGCAACAGATCATCGCGTTCGCCCATGAGCGTTCGATGCGGGTGATCGCGCCGCTGGTCGAAGACGCCAAGACCGCCGCCGGGCTGTGGACTTCCGGCGTCGACTTCATCCAGGGCGATTTCGTGCAGCAGGCGACCCAGGATCTGGAATTCGATTTCCGCGCATCCGCAGGCTAGCGGCATGCGACCAATCCATCACGAGCAAGGGACGCAACCACCGGTGCAACCAGCAGGAAAACAGCCAAACACCAGCGCGCCGCGGCGATCGCTGCGATCGCTTCAGCGTGGCATCGGCCACGTCCAGCTGTTGGCGATTTCCGGGCTGGTCATCATGGCCGTGGCGTTGTTGTTCGCTGCATTGAACATGCCGGCCCATGCGCCGTGGCTGTTCGTGGCGTTGATACTCGGCGTAAGCTGTGCCGCGTTCGCCTGGCGTGGCGGCATCCTCGATGACCAAGCGGCAGCAGCGAAGCAGGGGTCGGCAACCCAGCCCAGCGAACGGGCGGCCGGCGAACACGCGCTGGCCGTGCAGCTGCAGGAGGCGCGGCGCGAGCTCGAGCGGGTGCGCGAGGTCGAGCGCGAGCTGACCCGCGCCAAGCAGGAGGCCGAGGCCGGCACCATGGCCAAGGGCGAGTTCCTCGCCACCATGAGCCACGAGATCCGCACGCCGCTCAACGGCATCATCCCGCTGCTCGACATCCTGCTCTCGACGCGCCTGTCCGACGACCAGCGCGACTACCTGGCGACAGCCTACCAGTCGGCCAAACAGCTGCTGTCGATCGTCGACGATATCCTCGACTACTCCAAGATCGAAGCCAACAGGCTCGATCTCGAATCGGTCGGTCTGAACCTCAAGGAGATCGTCGACTCGGTGACCCGCCTGCTGGCGAGGAATGCCGAGGCCAAGGGCCTGCGCTTCACGGCCAACATCGATCCCAATGTGCGGCTGGCGATGCGCGGCGATCCGGTCCGTCTGCGCCAGGTGTTGACCAATCTGGTCAGCAATGCCATCAAGTTCACCGAGCGCGGCACGGTCACGATCGAGCTGAAGAAGCGCGGCGATTCGCGCACCCACAGCGAGCTGCTGTTCAGCGTGCGCGA
>JBBSDI010000083.1:0-12012 GCA_038249585.1 Lysobacterales bacterium
CGACTGGCGCCGCAGCGCCCGGGCGTGATCGACCTCTATGTGCTGACTTTCGGCAGCGATGGCAGCGAGCGGGTGTTCCGCAACGAGGCGCTATACGCACAGCAGCTGTTCGCGCAACGCTTCGGTGCCAGCGGCCGCACGCTGGCGCTGGTCAACGATCCGCAGCTGGCCGGCGTGTTGCCGCTGGCCACGCGCAGCAACCTGGGCCGCGCGATCGGCGGGATCGCCGCACGCATGGACGCCAGTGAGGACCTGCTGCTGCTGTTCATGACTTCGCATGGGGCCGAGAATCACGAACTGCTGGTGAGCCTGGATCCGCTGCCGCTGGCGCAGATCGACCCCGACTGGCTCGGTGAGCGCCTGCGCGAGAGCGCCATCGCGCATCGGCTGGTGGTGCTCTCGGCCTGTTACTCCGGCGGTTTCCTGCCCGCACTTGCCGATCCGCAGACGCTGGTGTTGACCGCAGCACGCAGCGACCGCACCTCGTTCGGCTGCGGACCCGATTCGGATATCACTTTCTTCGGTCGCGCCTGGCTGCAGGAATCGCTGAACGCACAGACCGATCTGCTGGCCGCGTTCGAGACCGCCAAGCGCGCGATCGCGAAACGCGAAAAGGCAGCAGGCTACGATCCGTCGGAACCGCAGATCGGCAACAGCCAGCAGGTCGAAGCGCAATTGCAGCGATGGCAACAGGCGCTGGTGCCCGGCGCGCCGGTGCCCTTCGATCCCGAAGCGCTCGCGCGCGAGGCCGCCAACTGAATCGCGTCCTGCTGCAGGGCAATCACTGCACGCGATGGCGCCGCGCCAACTCAACGACCACCTCGGCCAGCGACAGCCCACGCGCGCGCAGGGCCACGGTCAGGTGGAACAACAGATCGGCCGCCTCGCCGACCAGCGCGGTATCGTCCTGCACTACGGCCGCAAGCGCAGTCTCCACGCCCTCCTCGCCGACCTTCTGCGCGATGCCGCGGATGCCGCCCTCGAACAGCTTCGTGGTGTAACTGCCGGATGGCCGTTCGCGCTCGCGTGCGGCGACAAGTTCATCGAGCGCGTGCAGGAACGCAAAGGTCGGCGCCGGCGACGGGTCGAAGCAGCCTGCCGTGCCACGATGGCACACCGGTCCCTGCGGCCGCGCCAGCACGCGAATCGCGTCGTCATCGCAATCCTGCGCCAGATCGACCACGTCGAGGAAATTCCCCGAACTCTCGCCCTTGGTCCACAGGCGCTGCTTGCTGCGCGACCAGAACGTCACCCGACCGCAGGCCAACGTGGCCGCCAGCGCCTCGGCGTTCATGAAGCCGACCATCAACAGCACGCCGCTGTCGGCGTGCTGGATCACTGCCGGCACCAGGCCGCCAGACTTTTCGAAGTCGATGCGTGCGGGATCGAATGGGCTCATGGTCGGATCGGCAGGCCGTGCTGTCGCAGGAAGGTTTTCAGATCAGGAATCCGGATCTGCCCGGAGTGGAACACGCTGGCAGCCAGCGCACCGTCGACATCGGCCTCGCGGAACACCTGCAGGAAATGCTCCGCCGCGCCGGCACCGCCAGAGGCGATCAGCGGCACCGCGCACACCGCGCGCACCGCGCGCAGCTGCTCGATGTCGTAGCCCGCGCGCACGCCGTCGCTACCCATGCAGTTGAGAACGATCTCGCCGGCGCCGCGCCGCTGCACTTCGACCACCCAGTCGAGTGTCGATCGCTGCACCTCGCGCGAGCGGTCCGGATCGCCGGTGTACTGGTGTACGCGCCAGCCATCCACACCGCGCTGACTGTCGATGCCGATCACGATGCACTGCACGCCGAACTCGGCGGACAGCTCGTCGATCAGCTCGGGGCGCTCCAGCGCGGGCGAATTCACCGACACCTTGTCCGCGCCTGCGGCGAGCAGACGCCGCGCCTGTTCGACCGAGCGGATGCCGCCAGCGACGCAGAACGGAATGTCGAGGTGTCGCGCAAGGCGCTCGATCCATGCCACAGCCGCACCGCGACCCTGCGGGCTGGCCGTAATGTCGTAGAACACCAGCTCATCGGCGCCAGCATCGCGATAGCGCAGTGCCAGCTCCTCGATGCCGCCCATCACCACGTGATCGCGGAAGCGCACGCCTTTGACGACTTGCCCATCGCGAACGTCGAGGCACGGAATGATGCGGCGGGTCAGCATGGCGCGCCGTGCGTCCGATCGACTCGATACGCGACATGCTGCGTTGTACTGCGGTGCTGCGAGATCGCCATCCGTGGCGCGTGGCGCCGGCCCGGCCATCCATGGCCGGTCGCTCGCCGGCGCGCGGTGCGCTTCAACGCATCGCGCGAAAGCCCGGCTCGCCCATCG
The DNA here is from genome assembly GCA_038249585.1 of Lysobacterales bacterium. GTDB lineage: Bacteria > Pseudomonadota > Gammaproteobacteria > Xanthomonadales > Ahniellaceae > UBA4656. The sequence goes on from JBBSDI010000083.1 coordinate 2,332, forward strand.
CGAACGTCGAGGCACGGGATGATGCGGCGGGTCAGCATGCGAGCAACTCCGCGATGCTCATCCGGCCTTCCAGCAGGGCCTTGCCGACGATCGCACCCGCTGCACCCGCCGCCCTCGCCTCACGCACGTCGTCGGCGTCGCGCACACCGCCGGACGCCTGCACCGCGAGACTCGGATACTTTGCACAGATCAACTCATAGAGGCCGATGTTCGGCCCCGCGAGCATGCCATCGCGCTCGATGTCGGTGCACAGCACGTGGCGAGCGCCATGTCGCAGCGCGAAAAAATCCAGCAAGCGGGTCAGCGGTACCCCGCTGCCGTGGGTCCAGCCCGATACCGGCAGCTCGAACGCGCCACTCTCGTCGGCACGGGTGTCCAACGCGATGCAGATCCGCTCGCCGCCGAACTCAAGCACCCACTCGGCGACTTTTTCCGGCTGCTTGACCGACACACTGCCCACCACCACTCGCGCAACACCGGCAGCCAGCAGTGATCGCACATCGTCGACACACCGCACGCCGCCGCCGGCCTGCACTGCAATTCCATCCACGCGCGCAAGCCGCTGGATCAAGGCGAGCTGGGTGAAACGACCCATGCGCGCGGCGTCCAGATCGACCACGTGCAGCCAGTGCGCACCGGCGCTGGCATACGACTGCGCCAGCGCGACCGGGTCAGCGCCGTAACTGGTCTCGCGCGCGTAGTCGCCTTGCACCAGGCGCACCACGCGGCCCTCGCGCAGGTCGATCGCAGGATAGGCGGTAAAGCTCATAGGGCAACGAAGTTCCTGATCAATTGCGCGCCCAGCGCGGCCGATCGCTCGGGGTGGAACTGCGCGCCGTAGAAATTGCGGTGCTGGACGACCGCGGAAAACCTACCACCGTAGTCGCACTGGACCAGGGTCGCTGCGGACACCGGGGCGCGATAGCTGTGCACGAAGTAGGCGTGCGGGTCGTCGCCGAAGCCGCTGGTGAGTGGCGACTCGCGCAACGATTCGAGCTGATTCCAGCCCATGTGCGGAACCCTGCCGCAGGCCGCCGGATCGAAACGCGACAGGCGACCGGGAATCACGCCCAGACCATCGACATCGCCCTCGTCGCTGCCATCGAACAGCAGCTGCATGCCCAGACAGATGCCCAATACCGGACAGCTCAGTTGCGCTATCACGCGGTCGAGACCACGCTCGCGCAGTTGGCGCATCGCCGGTGCCGCGGCCCCCACCCCGGGCAGGATCACGTGCGAGGCGCTGGCAACGACCGCCGCGTCGGTGCTCAGGGTCGCGGCCACTCCGATCCGCTCCAGTGCCGCCAGCACCGATCCGAGGTTCGCCACGCCGCTGTCGATCAGCACCAGCGTGCAGTCTCCTGTTGCGTTCACAAACTGCCCTTGGTCGAGGGCAGTTCATGACCCTCGCGGCGGATCGCCATGCGCAGCGCGCGCGCGGTCGCCTTGAAGCAGGCTTCGACCTTGTGATGGTTGTTCTCGCCGCTGACGCGCAGCTGCAGATTCGCACCCAGCGACTCGCACAGCGAGCGGAAGAAATGCGCCACCATCTCGGTCGGCAGATCGCCCACCCGCTCGCGCTCGAAGTTGCCCTCGAAAACGAAGTACGGGCGCCCGGACAGATCGAGCAGCGCCTCTGCGCGGGTGTCGTCCATCGGCAATACGAAGCCGTAGCGCGCAACGCCGCGTTTGTCGCCCAGCGCGCGCTTGAGCGCATCGCCGAGCGCCAGCGCGCAGTCTTCTATGGTGTGGTGCTCATCGACATGGGTATCGCCAGTGCAGCGCAGGCGCAATGCGAATCCGCCATGGCGTCCGATCTGCTCGAGCATGTGATCGAAGAATCCGATGCCGGTCGAAACCTCGGCGGCCTGCTCGCGATCCAGATCCACCTCGACCTGCACGCGGGTTTCCTTGGTCGCGCGCTCCACCCGCGCGACGCGCGGCGCATCGGCGATCAGGTGCGCAAGCGCCGGCCAGTCGTAATCCGCCGGACCCAGCTTGAAGCCGCGCACACCGAGATTGCGCGCCAGCTCCAGGTCGGTATCGCGGTCGCCGATCACCGCACTGGCCTGCATGTCGAGATCGCCGGCACGCAGGTAGTCCATCAGCATGCCGACTCCGGGCTTGCGGGTCGGTGCGTTGTCGGCCGGGAAATGCGGATCGAAATGCATCGCGGCGAATTGGATGCCCTGCGAGGCGAACAGCTGCTCCATCAGGCGCTGCGGCGGCTCGAAGGTCTCACGCGGGAAGCTCGCCGTGCCGAGTCCGTCCTGGTTGCTGACGATCACGAACTCGAAGCCCGCATCGCGCATCTTGAGCAGGGCCGGAATCACACCATCGACCAGCGCGAGCTTGTCGAGGCTGTCGATCTGCTGGTCGGGCGGCTCGACGATCAGGGTGCCGTCGCGATCGAGGAACAGGATTCTGCGGCGCGCGCTCATGGCGTCACCTGCGCACTGGCGAGCGCAGCAAGCAGGGCATCGTTCTCGACCGCGGTACCGATCGATATCCGCAGGCATCCGAGCAGGCCGGGCTGGTGGCCGACCTCGCGCAGGACGATGCCCTGCTCGATCAGCTCGCGATAGGTGCGCGACGCATCGTCCAGGCGTACTACAAGGAAGTTGGCCTGCGATGCGAACACTGCACGCACCTGCGGCAACTCGGCCAGCGCGCGCGCAAGGCGCTCGCGTTCGGACTGCACGTTGCGCACCCGCATGCGGGTAGCGGCCAGTGCATCTGGCGCCAGCGCGCGCTCTGCGGCCTCGACGCATGGCCGCGGCAATGGATACGGGGCCATGATCCGCCGGCACAGCCCGATCAACGCGGGGTCGGCGATCAGCACGCCGATTCGCGCGGCGGCCAGCGCGTGCGCCTTGGACAGGGTGCGCAGTACCGCGATGTTGCCATCGCGCTGTGCGGCCTGCGGCGCGAACGACTCGACGTCGGAGAATTCGGAATACGCTTCGTCGACCACCACCAGCGCGTTTCCGGCCAGCGCCTGCGCCAGCCGCAGCACGTCCTGACGCGGCACCACGCCGCCGGTCGGGTTGTTCGGCGTGCACACGTAGACCAGTCGGGTATCCGGCTCGACAGCCGCCAGCACTGCATCGATGTCCAGCGCGAATCCGTGCGCGGCATCGAGCGGCACGCGAACCACCTTGGCGCCCTGCACATCGGCGCACACCTGGTACATGCCGAAGGTCGGCGGCGAGATCAGCACGCTGTCGCGCCCCGCGCGGCAGAACGCGCGGGTCAGCAGGTCGATCGCCTCGTCGCTGCCGCGGCCGACCAGCAGCGCTTCCGGCGCCACGCCATAGAGTGCTGCCAGCTTTTCGCGCAAGGCCTGCGGCTGCGGATCGGGATAGCGATTCAGGCGCCCACTGGGATCGCCTGCCGAGGCCCAGGGAGATTCGTTGGCATTGAGCAGGATGCGGCCACCTGCTGCCTCCATGCGGGCCGATGAATATCCCTTGATGGCCAGCAGCTCCGGGCGGGCGCGCAAGAGCATGCTCATGGCTGCACACCGATCGCGGCCAGCCGCAGCGACACTGCGCGCTCGTGCCCGTCGAGTCCTTCCGCGCGTGCCAGCGTCATCGCACACGGGCCGATGCCCACCAGCCCTGCCCTGCTCAATTCCTGCACCGTGATCGCCTTCTGGAAACTGGCCACCGAGACGCCGCTGTACGCCCGTGCGTGCCCGTAGGTTGGCAACACATGATTGGTGCCACTGCAGTAGTCGCCAACCGACTCCGGCGTCCACGCGCCAAGGAATACCGAGCCGGCGTTGCGCACCTCGGCCAACCATGCGCGCGGCTCGCGTACCTGCATGATCAGATGCTCCGGCGCATAGAGATTGGACACCAGCAGCGCCTGCGCCAGCGAATCGACCAGGATCGCGCGGCTGGATTGCAGGGCCTGGGATGCCGTGTCGCGGCGCTGCAATTGCGTGAGCTGCTCGGCGACCGCAACCAGTACCGCCTCCAGCAGCGCCGCGCTGTCGGTGAGCAGGATAACCTGCGAGTCCGGGCCATGTTCGGCCTGCGACAACAGATCGGCCGCCACGAAGCGCGGATCGGCCTCGGCGTCGGCGATCACCAGCAGCTCGGACGGACCGGCGGGCATGTCGATGGCCGCGCCCGCGACATCCTGCGCGACCTGCTGCTTGGCTTGGGTGACCCACGCGTTGCCAGGCCCGAACAGCTTGTCGCACTTGGGCACGCTGCCGGTGCCATAGGCCATCGCCGCGATCGCCTGCGCGCCGCCGAGCTTGAATACCCCATCGATGCCGCAACGACGCGCGGCATACAGCACAGCCGGATCGACCCGACCGTCCTTGCGCGGCGGGGAGCACATCACCACCTGCGTGCAACCGGCAATCTGCGCCGGCACGCCGACCATCAGTGCAGTCGACGGCAGTGGCGCGGAGCCGGCCGGAACATACAGCCCGACGCGGTCGATCGCGCGCAGCACGCGCTCGCAGCGCACGCCGGGTGCAGTGTCGATCGACACCGGCTGCATCATCGCTGCACGGTGGAAGGTCTCGATCCGCTGGCGTGCGGCGTCGATGGCGATCTTCAGGTCCTCGGCCAACCCTGCTTCTGCCGCGTCGAATTCCTCGGCGCTCACGCGCAGCTGGTCGAGCTCGACGCCATCGAAACGACGGGTCAAGGCGCGCAGGGTGGCATCGCCATCGGCGCGCACCTGCGCGATCAGGCGCGCTACATCCGCCGCCAACGTCGCCGATTGCGCCAGCGCCGGACGCGCCAGTGCAGCCTCCCGATCAACCGGTGCCAGTTGATTCCAGTCGATCCGGATCATGTGAGCATCATCTCCACCGGCAACACCAGCAGCGAGCGGGCGCCCGCGCGCTGCATCTGCTCCAGATGCGACCAGCTGATCGCACCCAGGCAAACGGCCTGCACAGCGACCTGATCGTCGTCGCCCTCCAGCGGCGTGATGCTGGGCCGCGGATTGCCGGGCAGGATGCGCGCGATCGCATCGACCGCGGTGCGCGGCGCGTGCAGCATGACCAGCTTGGAGTCCTTGACCGCGAGCACGCCATCGAGGCGGCGCAGCAGCAGTTCGAGCAACTCGCCGCGCGCATCGGCGAGCACCTGGGTGGTGCCGGCGAGTACCGCCTCGCTGCTCAAGACGGTCGCGACCTCGCGCAGCTGATTGGCGACCAGCGTGCCGCCGGATTCGACCAGATCGCAGATTGCATCCGCGGTGCCCAGGCGCGGTGCGATCTCCACCGAGCCGTTGAGCACCACGGGGGCTGCCTGCACGCCGTGTTCGGCCAACCAGCGCCGCAGCAGGTTGGGATAGGTGGTGGCGATGCGCAGACCGGCCAGATCGGCAGGCGCCTCGTAGCGGTCTTCCTGCGGCACCGCGATCGACAGCCGACAGCGACCGAAGCCCAGCGCGCGCACCTCGGCGACCGCTGCCGCGCTGCCGCCCGCTGCAAGGTCCAGCTGCTGTTCGGTCAGCACATTGCGTCCGACGAAACCCAGATCGGCCACGCCCTGCGCGATCATCCCGGGGATATCGTCATCGCGCACCAGCAGCAGGTCGACCGGCAGGGTCTCGCCGTAGCAGAACAGCTTGTCGCGACTCTGGCGGAACTTCAGTCCGCATTGGCTGAGCAGACCCAGCGAAGGCTCGGCGAGGCGGCCACTCTTCTGCACGGCAATCCGCAGTCGATCACGTTGGTTCATGCGTTTCTCCGCGTCACGCGCTGGCGCGACGACGCTTGTTGCGGCGGGCGCCGAGCGTGCGCTCGGCGGCGGTCTGGTAGCCACCGCTACCCTGGGTCAGGCAACGGGCCACGCGTCCGATGGTGGTGACGCTGACCCCGGTGTGTTCGTGGATCTCGCGGTATGGCATGCCCTGCTGCAGGAACGGAATCACGCACCAGCGATCCGACAGCGCCTCCAGCTCGGCCGGCGTGCACAGATCGCTGAAGAACGCGCGCAACTCCGCCACCGAGCGCAGGCTCAGCAGCGCTTCGTAGAGCCCGACCTCGGGATCGAGATCATCGTCGGGTTGCACCGCTCTGCGCTTCATCGGCCTTGCAGTCCCACGACGGCGGGACGCATCATAGCGTACTAATGCGTTAGTACACAATGCTGCACCGGGCGCATGGTGGAAGCCTCTTCAGGGGTTGCCGAGACCGCCAGACCGCAGCAGTGCGCAGATTCGCTGCACCTCGGCATCCATCGGCCGGTCGCGCTGCATGAAATCGACCTGCCCGCGCACCGTCGCAAGGGCGGCACGCACCGCGGTGCCGCCGCGAAAGTCCTCCGATGCAGCCAATGCCGCACACAGCGCCGCGACTTCGAGCATGAACTGCGGGTGATCGGGGTGACCGGGCTCCGGTGCGCCTGCCACCTTGCGCGCGAGCAGATCGACACGCCCGCGGCGCGCCACCGCGCGAGCGGCATTGAGCATGTCCTGCCGGTACTCCAGCGCCTGTGCGGCGGTGTACAGCTCCAGCGCGATCACGTCCGACAGGTCATCGCACATCGACAGCACGTGGCGCGCCTCGTTGGCGCCCATCGACACGTGGTCTTCGGCGTTGGCGCTGGTCGGGATCGAGTACACCGAGGCGGGGTGCGCGCGAGTGGCCAGATCGTTGACCAGCGCGGCAGCGGTGTACTGCACGATCATGAAGCCGGAATCGGTGGCGTCCTCGTTGCCGATCAGGAACGCCGGCAGACCATCGTTGGTGGCCGGATCGACCAGCTTGTTGAGGCGACGCTCCGAGATCGACGCCAGCACCGGGATTGCCGCCTTCAGATAGCTCATCGCCAGCGCCAGCGGCATGCCGTGAAAATGCCCCGCGCTGATCACCTGGTCTTCGATGAAGCGCGGATGCTCGGCGTCGGGAAACACCAGCGGATTGTCGGTGACCGCATTCAATTCCACATCGACCACGCGCTGCGCCTGTGCCAGTGCGTCGCGCACCGCGCCATGCACCTGCGGGATGCAGCGCAACGAGTAGGCGTCCTGCGGCTGGTGCTTCTTGCCGCCCTTGAACGGCAGGAACCGCGAGTAGAAAGCCTCGCGTCCGTGGCGCTGACCCGGCGGCACCCAGTCCCACGCAAGATCGAACCGATGCCCCTGATCAGCCGGATCGTCCCACGCGCTCGCGAGCCACGGCCTGAAACGCGGCACCAGATGGTAGGGAATATCGACCAGCGTGGAGCCTGCGAGCAACTCGCGCATCCTGCGTGCGGTGTGGACCTGTCCCGGATGCGGCCGCAGCGCGTGCACGTTCTCCGCAAAGGCACCGCTACGACCGGCGAACGCATCGAGGCTCATCGCGGCCGCGAGATCGGCATGCTCGAGCAGTGTCTGCAGACGCGCAGTCGCCAGCACTGCGCACGCCAGCATCTGCGCGGTGCCGTTGTTCAGCGCCAGGCCTTCCTTGTGCGACAGACGCACCGGCTGCAGCCCCTTGCGGCGCAGCGCCTCGGCGCCCGCCATTCGTTCGCCGCCCAGAAAAGCTTCGCCGCCGCCGAGCAGTACGATGGCCAGATGCGACAGCGGCGCCAGATCGCCGCTCGCGCCCACCGATCCCATGCGCGGCACCACCGGCACGATCCCGGCGTTGAACATCTCAGCCAGCGCTTCCACCGTCGTCGCGCGAATCCCGGAGTGGCCGCGCAGCAGCGTATTGATGCGGATCACCAGCATCGCGCGCACCACTTCCGGCGCAAACGGCTCACCCACGCACACCGCGTGGGTGATGATCAGGTTGTGCTGCAGCTCCTCCAGCAGCGAACCCTCGCGGTGTTCCGGATTGCCGCCCGGCAGCTCATCGCGCGCGCGGTGCGCGCCCAGCAGTCGATCCGCGTTGCTGCCAAAGCCCGTGGTCACGCCGTAGATCGGTTCACCGCGGCCAGCTTGGGAAGCGAGAAAATCGGCGCTGTGCTGCACCTTGCGCAGTTGCAGCGCATCGAGTCGCACGCGCAGTTGGCCTGCTGCGGCCGCCGCGACATCGGCGCGGGTCAGCGACTGGCCGTCGAGTTGCAGCTCGCGCAGCGCGCCGGGCATGCCGATTCAACGTCCGCGCATTGCCGCTGCCTGCTCGATCTCGACCCGCAGGGTCTTGACCAGATCGGCGCGCGGTACTTCGAACTGGTCCTGCTTGCGCAGGTCCTTGATGGTGACCACGCCCTTGGCGATCTCGTCGGGGCCCAGCACCGCGACGAAACGAATCCCCGCGCGGTCGGCATACTGGAACTGCTTGCCGAGCTTGCGCGGTTCCATCTGCACCTCGGTGGCGATGCCGCCGGCGCGCAGGAAACCGGCCAGCTCGATGTACTTCGGCAGGTCGGCCTCGTCCATCTGGGTGACCAGCACCTGCACCGTACTTTGTGCCGTGCCGATCAGCTGCGCCTCGCGCAACTGCCAGAACAGGCGCGTGGCACCTATCGAGATGCCGACTCCGGGCAGTCGCGAGCTGGTGTACTGACTGGCGAGATTGTCATAGCGCCCGCCCGAGCAGATCGAGCCGATCTGCGGGTAGTCGGTCAGGTGGGTCTCGTAGACCGTGCCGGTGTAGTAGTCCAGACCGCGCGCAATCGAAAAGTTCAGCGCATAGTGCGTTTCCGGAACGCCGAAGGTCTGCACCAGCCCGAGCACCTCGCGCAATTCGTCGACACCGGTCGCCAGCACCGGATTGCCGCGGCCCAGTGCGTCCAGCCGCGCCAGCGCATCCGCGTGGCCGTTCGAGCGGGTGCCGACGAAAGCCATGATGCGCTCGACGCTGGCTGCATCGATGGCCAAGCCGTCGCCTGCGAGCGTGGCACGCACCGCATCCGCACCGCGCTTGTCGAGCTTGTCGACCTCGCGCAGCACCTGCGTCTGGCGCTCGCCGTCGACGATCCCGAGGTCCTCGAAAAAGCCGCGGATCAACTTGCGGTTGTTGAGCTGGATCTGGAACGGCCCGATCGCGAGCTCGCGGAACACGCTGTAGATCACCGCCGGCATCTCGGCGTCGTAGCGGATCGACAGCTGGTCCTTGCCGATCACGTCGATATCGCACTGGTAGAACTCGCGGAAGCGCCCGCGCTGGGCGCGCTCGCCGCGGTACACGCGCTGCATCTGGTAGCGCCGAAACGGGAAATTCAGCTCGCGCTCGTGCTCGGCCACATAGCGCGCCAGCGGCACGGTCAGGTCGAAGCGCAACACAAGCTCCGGCTTCTCGCCTTGCTCCAGCGCGCCGGTCGACTGCACGAGATAGACCTGCCGCTCGGTCTCGCCGCCGGACTTGGTCAGCAACACCTCGGAGAACTCCATCGCCGGCGTTTCGATCGGCAGGAACCCGAAGCGCTCGTAGTTGCGCCGCACCGTGTCCAGCATGCCTTGCAGGGCGATCTGGTCCAGCGGCAGCAGTTCCATCGCACCCGGCATGGTGCGCGGCTTGATCAGTGGCATCGTGGAGCGTCCGCAGGGCAATCCGTAGGCCTGCAAGAATACTGCACGGCCAGCGAGCGCGGCGATCTGTGGCAGCGAAAGCATGTCCTGTCGGTTGCCAAGCAGGCCCCGCCCCACTAACATGCGCGGCTAGCTTGCGGCCGTTCGCGGCCGCAGCTCCCGTCGGGGTGTAGCTCAGCCTGGTAGAGCGCTACTTTCGGGAGGTAGAAGTCGCAGGTTCAAATCCTGTCTCCCCGACCA
>JBBSDI010000084.1:0-11949 GCA_038249585.1 Lysobacterales bacterium
AGGCCAACTCGAACAGCCCCGCAGCACCCTGCCCGCCGCCGATGCACATGGTAACCACCACATATTGCACGCCGCGTCGTCGCCCTTCGATCAGGGCGTGGCCGACCAGACGCGCGCCCGAGACACCATAGGGATGCCCCACGGCGATCGCGCCGCCGTTGACATTGAGGCGGTCGAGCGGGATTTCCAGTCGGTCGGCGCAATACAACACCTGCACCGCAAACGCCTCGTTCAGCTCCCACAGCCCGATATCGGACACCTTCAGGCCCGCGCGTGCGAGCAGCTTGGGTACCGCGAAGACCGGACCGATGCCCATCTCATCGGGCTCGCAACCGGCCACCGCGAAGCCGCGGAAGATTCCCAGCGGGCGCAGACCACGCTGCTGCGCCAAACTCGCACTCATCACCACCGCGGCCGAACTGCCATCGGAGAACTGGCTGGCATTGCCGGCGGTGATCACGCCGCCCGGCGAGGCCGGCCGGATGCCGCGTACCGCCTCCAGGGTGGTGTCGGCGCGAATGCCCTCGTCGGCGTCGATGCTGACTTCGCGACTGCTCAACTGCCCGCTGGCCTTGTCGGCCACGCCCATGGTCACCGTCATCGGCACGATCTCATCGGCGAATTTGCCGGCCGCTTGCGCGGCGGCTGCTGCCAACTGGCTGCGCACGCCATATTCGTCCTGGCGCTCCTTTGCGATTCCGTAGCGCGAGGCGACCTGCTCGGCCGTCTGCAACATGCTCCAGTAGATCTGCGGCTTGTGCGCGAGCAGCCACGGATCGGTGAGCATGGTCTGGTTCATCACCCCCTGCACGCAGGAGATGCTCTCCACGCCGCCGGCGACATACACATCGCCCTCGCCCGCGATCACGCGCTGTGCGGCGGTCGCGATGGTCTGCAGCCCGCTGGAGCAGAAGCGGTTGATGGTCATGCCCGGCACGCTCACCGGACAGCCCGCGCGCAACGCGATCTGGCGCGCGATATTGACCCCGGTCGCGCCCTCCGGATTGGCGCAGCCCATCAGCACATCCTCGATCTGGCCGGGGTCGATGCCGGCGCGCGCGATCGCGTGCTGCACGCTGTGCGCGCCGAGGGTGGCGCCGTGGGTCATGTTGAACGCGCCCTTCCAGCTCTTGGCCAGCGCGGTACGCGCGGTGGATACGATCACTGCATCGGTCATGGCGATTCCTTCACAGCGTCTGGGTCGGGTGCGATCAGGTAAAGCTCTTGCCGTCGGCGGCAAGCTGGACCAGCAGCGGGGCTGGCTCCCACGCGCCGGCCTGGCGCGCGCTGCCGTCGGCAGTCGCGTAGCGACGCATCGCGCGCAGTACGTCGAACAGACCCACTTCGTCGGCGTAGCGCATCGGCCCGCCGCGGAACGGCGGAAATCCGTAACCGGTCAGATACACCATGTCGATATCGCTGGCCTTGCTGGCGATGCCTTCGGCGAGGATTCGCGCGCCTTCGTTGACCAGCGCATACACCAGCCGCTCGACGATCTCCTCATCACCGATCTTGCGCCGCGCGATGCCAGCGGATTTCGAGTGCTCGAGCACCAGCGCATCGACCAGCGCACTCGGATGCGCCTTGCGATCGCCCGGCTTGTAGTCGTACCAGCCCGCACCGGTCTTCTGCCCGAAGCGACCCAATTCGCACAGGCGATCGGCGAGATGCGAATAAGTCATCTGCGGCTGCTCGACATAGCGGCGCTTGCGGATCGCCCAGCCGATGTCGTTGCCGGCCAGATCGCTCATCCGGAACGGACCCATCATGAATCCGAAGCGCTCGGCGGCAGCATCCACCTGCGCGGGTAGCGCGCCTTCATCCAGCAGGAACAGCGCCTGCCGGCTGTACTGCTCGATCATGCGATTGCCGATGAAACCATCGCACACGCCCGACACCACCGCGGTCTTGCGGATCTTCTTCGCCAACGCCATCGCGGTGGCCAGCACGTCGTTGCCGGTGAGCCTGCCGCGAACCACCTCCAGCAACTGCATCACATTGGCGGGGCTGAAAAAATGCAGCCCGATCACGTCCTGCGGCCGCTTGGTGAAACCGGCGATCCGATCCAGGTCGAGGGTGGAGGTGTTGCTCGCAAGGATCGCACCGGGCTTGGCATGCGCATCGACGCGTTCGAACACCGACTGCTTGACGCCGATCTCCTCGAACACCGCTTCGATGATCAGGTCGCAGTCGGCAAGATCCGCATAGTCGAGCGTAGGCGTAAGCAAGGCCAGGCGCTGGGCGAGTTTTTCCGGCTTGAGACTGCCCTTGCGCACGCTGCTCTCGTAGTTCTTGCCGATCGTCGCCACGCCGCGATCGAGCGCGTCCTGGCGGGTCTCCAGGATCACCACCGGAAGCCCGGCGTTGAGGAAATTCATCGCAATACCGCCGCCCATCAGACCCGCGCCGATCACCCCGACCCGGCGCACCTCGCGCTGCGGCGTGTCATCGGGCACATCGGCGATCTTGGATGCGGCGCGCTCGCCGAAGAACGCATGCCGCAGGGCGCGCGATTCGGGCGACATCATCAGCGCTGCGAATGCCTCGCGCTCGAGCTTGATGCCGGCATCGAAGCGCTGCCGCGCGGCGGCCTCGACCAGATCCACGCAGACACGCGCGGCCGGATAGTCGCGCGCCATCGCGCCAACGGTGGTGCGCGCAAACAGCACGAAGCCCTCGGGATTGGGATGCACCACGCGGCGATCGCGCAGCCGCGGATGCGGACCGGCAAGCGCGCCCTTCTCGCGCGCCAACGCAATCGCACCGGCCAACAGATCGCCCTCGATGATGCGCTCGAACAGCGCCTGGCCGGGAATCGCGGCGAGCAGTTCGCTGGCCACCGGCGTGCCGGACACGATCATGTTCATCGCCGGCTCCAGCCCGATCGCGCGCGGCAGGCGCTGGGTGCCGCCGGCACCGGGCACCAGTCCGAGCTTGACCTCGGGCAGCGCAACCTGGGTGCCGGGCGCTGCCACCCGGTAGTGGCAACCCAGCGCCAGTTCCAGCCCACCGCCCATGCACACGCCATGGAGCGCGGCGATCACCGGCTTGCCGCTGGCCTCGATCGCTGCGATCAGCGAGGGCAGGTTGGGCTCGGCCAGCGCCTTCGGCGAGCCGAACTCGCGGATGTCCGCGCCGCCGCTGAACGACTTGCCGCTGCCTGCGATCACGATCGCGATGACTTCCGGATCGGCCAGCGCCTGGTCGAGTCCCGCGACCACGGCGCGCCGCGTCTCGAATCCCAGTCCGTTGACCGGTGGATTGTCGAGCGTCAGCACCGCCACGCCCTCGCCTGCCGCATATCGGGCTGTCATCGTTTTCTCCTTGGGTTGGGTGTCGCGGATCGATCGGCAGCGCGCGCCACCGGCTTGCCGCCGGATGCGGACGCGGTGGTGGACGTAGACCGGCGCGTGCGCTGGCGCATGACACGCCCGGACAGCAACAGCTCCACCGCGAGTGCCGCGTCCGCGACATCCACCTGCTGGTCGCTGATCACGTCGGCATACACGAAGGACTCGCAGATGCGCACCACCAGGTAGGCGAGGGTATCAACCGCCAGCGGCAGTGCCAACGCACCGGCATCGGCCTCATGCTGCAGCATCGTGCGCATCCGCTCGATCGCGCGGGCCTGCACCGGACCCAGCTTGGAGGTCAGCAAGCGCAGCGCATACTCGGGATCGGCGCGCACGAACCGACGCAGCGGTGCGAAGCCGACGATGGCGCGGATCGCCGCTTCGCAGGTCGCGGCCACGCGGCGTGCACCGCGACCGCGCTGCGCGGCCGCAGCTGTGGTCATCAGGTCGTCGCACAGCGCCCACAGGATCTCCCCGAGCAGCAGGTCGCGACTGCCGACCCAGCGGAAAGCGGTGGCGCGGCCGATCTTCAGGCGCGCGGCCAGCGCGCCGACATCGACCCGTTCGCCCGCCAGCCAGAAGCGACGCGCGAGTTGATACAGATCCAGCGGGGTCGCGCGGCGCGGGGTGCGATCGCTCAGCGCGCGCGCCAGGCGGGTGGGTGGTTTGCGCGCGGCGGCGAGATTGGGCGGCATCCGGCCAGTGTAGACAGTCCGCTGACTTGACGCTAGATGAGTCGAAGTGCTCGAATGACTCATTCGCCGCACGGACCAGTCCATGAGCGCCAGCCCTCTGATCGATCGCCGCAACCTCGACTTCATGCTCTACGAACTGCTGGGCGTGGAGCGCCTCATCGCGTATCCGCGCTTTGCCGAACACAGTCGCGACACCTTCGATGCCGCGATCGCGCTGGCGCACCAGATCGCGCTGGAGAAATTCCTGCCGCACAACCGCAAATCCGATCTCAACGAGCCACGCATGGTCGACGGCAAGGTCGAGTTGATCGCGGAGATCGGTCAGGCCGTGCAGGCCTACAACGACGCCGGATTCGCCGCCGCACTGGCCGCCTACGCCGACGGCGGCATGCAGCTGCCGTTCGTCATCGCGCAGGCCTGCGATTCGCTGTTTTCGGCGGCCAATGCGGGAACCATCGCGTACCCGGCTTTGGCGCGCGCTGCGGCCAACCTGCTCGCGGTCTACGGCACGCCCGAGCAGCAGCGGATGTACATGCAGCCGATCATTCAAGGTCGCTACTTCGGCACCATGTGCCTGTCGGAACCGCATGCGGGCAGCTCGCTGGCCGACATCAAGACCAGTGCGGAGGCGCACGCAGACGGCAGCTATCGCCTGACCGGTGCGAAAATGTGGATCTCGGCCGGCGATCACGAGCTGGGCGAGAACATCGTGCATCTGGTGCTGGCCAAGATCGTCGGTGCGCCGGCCGGCGTGCGCGGCATCAGCCTGTTCATCGTGCCGCGCTGGCGCGTCAACGCCGATGGCAGCCGCGGCGAGCGCAACGATGTGCGTCTGGCGGGCCTGAACCACAAGATGGGCCAGCGTGGCAGCGTCAACACCTTCCTGAAGTTCGGCGAGGCCGGAGACTGCGTGGGCTACCTCGTCGGCGAGCCGCATCAGGGGCTGGGCTACATGTTCCACATGATGAACGAAGAGCGCATCGGGGTCGGCATGGGCGCGGTGCAGCAGGGCTGCGCGGGTTATCTGTACTCGCTGCAATACGCGCGCGAACGCAAGCAGGGTCGCCATCCCGACCAGAAGGATCCGGCGTCGCCACCGGTGGCATTGATCGAGCATGCAGACGTGCGGCGCATGCTGCTCGCGCAGAAGTGCTACGTAGAGGGCGCACAGCTGCTCGGCTTCTACGCCTCGGTGCTGGTCGATCACGCGCTGGATCCCGACGAGACCGTGCGCCGCGAAAGCCACCTGCTGCTGGAACTGCTGACCCCGATCGTCAAGGCCTGGGGTTCGGACCATGCGCTCAAGGCCAACGAACTGGCGATCCAGATCCTCGGCGGATACGGCTACACGCGCGAGTATCCGGTCGAGCAGAATTACCGCGACAACCGCATCAATCCGATCCACGAGGGCACCAACGGCATCCAGGCGCTCGACCTGCTGGGCCGCAAGGCGATGATGCAGGGTGGCGCCGCACTGCAACTGTTGCTCTCGCGCATCGCCCGCACCTGCACCGATGCCGGCGACAGCGAAGTGCTAAAGCCCCTGGCCACTGAGCTGGCCGCAGCCGCCGCTCTCGCCGGCGAGGCCACGCGCGCCGCCGGTCAACGCATGCAGGCCGGCGAAATACGCCGCACGCTCGCCAACGCCGCGCACTACATGACCCTGCTCGGCCATGTGACCATCGGCTGGATGTGGCTGCAGCAGGCGATGGTCGCGCAGACCGCCCTGCGCGGCGCTGCGGGCCGCGACAGCGACAGCGACAGTGATTTCTACAACGGCAAGCTGCAGGCATGCCGCTTCTTCTTCGCGACGGAACTGCCGCTGGTCGAGCACGCAGCACGACTGGTGCGCGAGGCGGATGCGAGTGCGGTGGATATGCGCGGGGAGTGGTTTTGATGGGCGCCTTCGTATGGCGTGCTGGCACGCGAGCCGCCATAACGATTGGCGCTCCTTGTGGGAGCCGCCATGGCGGCGACAGAGGCATCCGGACTCGCCGCCATCGCCGCCATGGCGGCTCCCACAACGCATGGCGCTACCTTGCGGCAGGACCGCGCGTCGTCTTTGGCATCCTGCAGAGCAACTAGCCGGAAACTCCCATGCACGCCATCCTCTGCACCCAATGGGGCGGCCCCGAGCTGCTCGCGCTGACCGATATCCCCACGCCTGAACCGGGTCCCAAACAGGTACGCATCCGGGTTGCTGCGGCCGGGGTCAATTTTCCCGATGTGCTGATCATCCAGAAGAAGTACCAGGTGCAACCAACGCTGCCGTTCACGCCGGGCGCGGAGATCGCCGGCACGATCGACGCGGTGGGTGCAGACGTCGCGCATCTGAAACCCGGCATGCAGGTCGCCGCACTTTGCGGCACCGGCGGCTTCGCACAGCAATGCGTGGTGGACGCCGCGCTGTGCATGCCGATCCCGCCCGGCACGCCGATGCCCTTGGCCGCAAGCCTGCTGCTGGCCTACGGCACCAGCTGGCATGCGGTGCGCGATCGCGGCGCGTTGGCCGCGGGCGAGACGATGCTGGTGCTGGGTGCAGCCGGCGGCGTGGGCCTGGCCGCAGTGCAGATCGGCAAGGCGATCGGCGCGCGCGTGATCGCGGCCGCGGGAACCCCGCAGAAGCTGGCACTGTGCCAGGCGCACGGCGCCGATGCAGTCATCGATTACGAGCGCGAGGATCTGCGCGAGGCGCTCAAGAGCATCACCGGCGGCAAGGGACCCGACGTGGTGTTCGATCCGGTCGGCGGTCGCTTCTCCGAGCCTGCGTTCCGCTCGATCGGGTGGCGTGGTCGCTATCTGGTGATCGGCTTCGCCGACGGCAACGTGCCGTCACTGCCGCTGAATCTGCCGTTGCTCAAGGGTGCGTCGCTGGTCGGCGTGTTCTGGGGCGAATTCGCCAGGCGCGAGCCGCAGCGCAATGCCGATGGACTGCGCGAAGCGCTCGGCTGGATTGCAAGCGGCCAGATCCGCCCGCATATCTCGCGCAGCTACACGCTGGCGCAGGCGCCGCAGGCATTGGCCGACATGGCCGCACGACGCGTCACCGGCAAGGTCGTGGTGTTGCCCAACAGCGACTGAGAATCGAGGCTCGCCATCTTTAGCAGGTGAATCGGCAGCCGAGCATTTGCTCGTATATGCCTGTGCAAGCATCCGCAGAGTGCTGCGCGATCCCGCGCGCGGCCTGCGCGCAACGGAAAGGCCATGAACACCATCGCCCTGCGTGGTCTCGGTCGTCTTGTCGCCGACGGCGTGGTTGGCGTCAGCCACATCGCGGAAGCGCTGCAGACCGCAATCGTCGAGCGCATTCCGCTGCCGCCGATCGCGCCGCAGGCGGTCGGCGGCATCGCAGGGCTGGTCCACCGCACGGTACGCGGCACCGCGCGCGGCATCGGGCACGGGTTGGACAAGCTGCTGCAGGCCGCCACACCGGCGCGCTGGCAGGGCGATGGCGATGCCAGCATGCGGCGACTGCGCGCGATCGTCAACGGCGTGCTCGGCGATCACCTGCACGCCAGCGGCAATCCGCTGGCGATTCCGATGCGTCTGCGTTTCGATGGCAAGCCGCTGGACATCACGCAAGAACAACTGGCCGCGCTGCCGACCGCTACGACGCCGCGCATCCTGCTGATAGTGCACGGCCTGTGCATGGCACCCGATCAGTGGCAGCGCAACGGGCACGACCATGGTGCCGCAATTGCCGAAGAGTTCGGTTGGCTGCCGATCCATCTGCAGTACAACAGTGGTCTGCACGTTTCGCACAATGCGCACGCGATGAGCGCGCTGCTGCAGCAGTTGTTCGACGCATGGCCGGTCGGGATCGAGCGCTTCGCGATCCTCGCCCACAGCATGGGCGGACTGATCGCGCGCAGCGCCCTGTATCAGGCGCAGGCTGCCGGCATGGACTGGGGCGCACGACTCGACGATCTGGTGTTCCTCGGCACCCCGCATCACGGCGCCCCGCTGGAGCGGGTCGGCCATGGTGTGGATCGCCTGCTGGGTGCCTCGCCATACAGCGCGCCGTTCGCGATGTTGGGCACCAGTCGCAGTGCTGGCATCGTCGATCTGCGGCGCGGCGACCTGCTCGAATCCGACTGGCGCGATGGCCATTCCAGGTCGCGCACGCCGATACCGCTACCGGCAGGTGTGCGCTGCCGCGCGGTGGCCGCCGCGCTGCATGAACCTCACAGCGAACGCGCCCGCCACTGGATCGGCGATGGCCTGGTGCCGCTGTCGAGCGCGCTCGGCGAACACCCCGAGCCGGAGTATGCGCTGAAGCTGCCGCGCAGCAGCCAGCTGGTGGTCGACGATGCAGGCCACTTCGACCTGCTCGACGATACGCGCGTGTACCAGCAACTGCGCGACTGGCTGGGCACTGGCAGCAAACCGAAGCGGCGGCGCGGTAACCCGAAGGTCTGAAGCAACAGGGGTGCGGCGCTACTGGGTGGCAGCGCAAGCCCCTGTCGCCGGCATGCCGGCTCCCACACTGTCCTGTGACGGCC
The DNA here is from genome assembly GCA_038249585.1 of Lysobacterales bacterium. Lineage (GTDB taxonomy): Bacteria > Pseudomonadota > Gammaproteobacteria > Xanthomonadales > Ahniellaceae > UBA4656. The sequence goes on from JBBSDI010000084.1 coordinate 8,551, forward strand.
GGAATGCGTGCGGGATCCGGCATGACGGCAACGGCGGCACCCTGTGAGAGCCCGCATGCCGGTGACAGCGGCACCCTGTGGGAGCCGGCATGCCGGTGACAGCGGCACCCTGTGGGAGCCCGGCATGCCGGTGACAGCGGCACCCTGTGGGAGCCCGCATGCCGGTGACAGCGGCACCCTGTCGGAGCCCGCATGCCGGCAACAGCGGCACCCTGTCGGAGCCCGCATGCCGGCAACAGCGGCACCCTGTCGGAGCCGGCATGCCGGTGACAGCGGCACCCTGTCGGAGCCCGCATGCCGGTGACAGCGGCACCCTGTCGGAGCCCGCATGCCGGCAACAGCGGCACCCTGTGGGAGCCGGCATGCCGGCGACGGCGGCACCGCATGCTCGCCGCAGTCGCCGACCAACATCAGCCCCTCACCCGCTGCGCAGCGTTCGCTCGAAGAATGCCAAAGTGCGCTCCCACGCCCGCGTCGCCGCTGGGTACCCGGACAGGTGACCGACCCAACTTTCGGCGGTGGCAAACCATGTCGCTGCCGCGTAGCGTACGCGCAATCGCCGCCCCGGAGTCTTGCCATGCAGCACGATCGCAGCCCGTGGAACACCGCAAGTCGCAGCAAGTGGCAGCGAATCCAGGCGCATCCTGTCGGCGGCGACGCCGCATCCACATTCCACGCGCGACTGGCGCGCGAACAGGGCTGGAGCCGCGCCGAGACGTCGGCTGCGATCGCGGAGTACCAGCGCTTCTGCCTGCTGGCCACAAGCTGCGGTCACGCGGTCACACCCAGCGAGGAAGTCGATGCGGTGTGGCACCTGCATCTGCTGTACACGCGCGATTACTGGCAGCATTTCTGCCCGCAGGCTCTGGGTGGCGAGTTGCACCATGGGCCGACGCGCGGAGTCGTCGAAGAGCCACGGTTTCGCGAGGCCTATGCCCGCACGCTGCAGTCGTACGAGGCGTACTTCGGCACCTCGCCAGAACGCTGGTGGCCGGCTGCAGCGGAGCGATTCGCGCGACGCACGACGCGCCAGTTCGATCCCGCGCGCCACTGGCTACTGCCGCGTCCGCGCTGGCCGCTGGCGCTGCGCCATCCCCGGCAGGCATTTGCAGCGGCGATCGCGGCGGTTCTGGCGAGCCCCTCTGCATCGGCTGCGGCGCAGTCCACGCTGAATCCACTCGACTGGAACGGGCCGGAATTCCTGCAGCTTTACGGCATTTGCATGGTGCTCGCCCTGCTGGCCAGCATCGCGGTGCGGATGTGGATGAAGGCCCAGCTTGAACCACCGGCAAGCAACGCGGGCGAGTTGAGCCTGTGGGAAACCGCATGGCTTGCCGGCGGCGCCGAGCGCGTGGTGGATACCGGCATCGCCGAGTTGCACCGGCTGGACAAGATCAAGGTCGCAGCAGACGGCAAGCTGGTGGTGACCGACGCGCGACACACGCACGACCAACCGCTCGACAGCATCCTCGACACGCTGGGCAAACAGCCGCGCATCGACCGCATCGTGCGTGATGCCAGCGGCAAACTGCAGCGCATCCAGCAGGGTCTGGAAAAACGCGGACTCTGGTTCGATCCCGATGCCGCGCGGCGCATCGGACGCAACAGTGCGCTGCCGTGGCTGCTGGTCGCAGGCTTGGGTGCCGCGAAGATCCTGGTCGGCGTCGGCCGTGACCGCCCGGTGCTGTTCCTGGCTGTCCTGACCATCATCAGCGCGGTGGTCGCGATCGGCATGGCGGCATCAAGACCGCAGCGCAGTGCCGCCGGCAGCGGCATGCTCGCCCGGCTCAACACGCGCCACGCCAGCGCGCGTCGCGCACCGCGCGCAGAACAGCTCGCACTGGCGGTAGCCCTGGTCGGCACCACGGTGCTCACCGGCACCGCGCTGGCGGCCTACCACCAGGCCCGTCAGCCAGCGTCATCCGGCGATGGCGGCGCGAGCAGCGACTCGAGTTCGAGCAGCGACAGCGATGGTGGTGGCGGCAGCGGCTGCGGTGGCTGTGGCGGCGGCGGCGATTAGCCCGGGAAAAGCGCCTGCACAGTGCGCCCTGAGCAGACTCAGGCAGCGAGCGTGTTCGGGATCGCGGCGCGAAACAGCGTCGATCACCTTCGGCAGCCGACCGTCGAAGCGTCCGACGCTGCAGCCGAAACCATTCTGACGCGCGCGATACGAGCCGATTGCGGATTTCCGTGCCGCACTGCGTTTATGCTGGTACGCCTACAGATTCGGCCGGGCGGTCCAGACCAGCACAGAGGTTCTCCATGGGCATACGCAGCAACTTGGGCTTGGCGCTCGTCGCACTGACTATCGCGCCATTGCAATCGGCGCAGGCGGCGCTGTACTGCGCCACCAACGAAACCGAATTCCGCGCCGCGCTGTCGGCGATCGGCTCAACCTTCGACTCCGCCGCCAACGAAATCCGCCTCATCCAGCGCACATTCTTCACCGGAACCCTGCCGTTCTCGGTGCAGGTATCCGGCGTCGGCGGCGATACCGTGCTCAGTGGCGGCTGGACCAGCGCCGGCACAACGCCCTGCGATGTGCAGGCGCCCGATGCGCGCCTGACCGCGCTCGATGCCCAAGGCACCTCGACGGTGCTCAGCATCCAGCGCAACAGCGTCAGCGGCAACGCCACGCCGCTGATGCGGGTCGCCAACCTCACTATCCGCAATGGCAGCGGCAACATCGCTCCTGTCGGGCTGTTCGTGGCCAACAGCTTCGGCTCGATCGAGGTCGACAACGTGATCGCGCACGGCCACCGCGCGCCGGCCTCGCAGTCGATCTCCGGGGTGGCGATTGCGCTGGATTCAACGCGCAACGATATCCGCCTGCGCAACGCGCTGATCTACGACAACGTGGGCGCCTTCGGCGGCAGCACCTCGCTCGCCAGCGTGCTGTTCACCTCGCTGGGACTGAACGCCAACCGCAACTGGTATGCCACCAACAACACCATTCTCGCCGCACCCAACCAGACCGCCGCAGCACTGCGAATGCAAAGCGACGGCAATTTCTGGGTGATCAACAACGTGCTGCGCGGCGGCGTCGCCTACAGCAATTCGATCACCGGCGCGGGCGCTGCCGCCGACCCGCTGGTGCGCCAGCTGTTCAACAACTTCGCGTCCACGCCGACCACCGAGCGCGCAACCATCGTCACCGACCAGGGCAACACGCAGTTCGACCCGCAGCTCGATCCCGCAACCGGCGCGCTGCTACCCAGCTCACCACTGGTCAACGCAGGACTCGGTGCGCCGCCGGGTGGCGTGCCTGCATCCGATGTGTTCGGCCAGCCGCGCGTGTTCGGTACCTTCATCGACGTTGGTGCGGTCGAGTTGCAGCAGGCGCCGGTGCTGCCCGACCCGGTCTTCAGCAACGGCTTCGAATAGCGCCGATGACGGACT
>JBBSDI010000085.1:0-11922 GCA_038249585.1 Lysobacterales bacterium
CTCGATGCGCTCGATCCGCGCGACAATGCACCGCTGCTGGGCCTGTTCGAGCCCGATCACATGCGCTTCGAGCACGACCGCGCCGGCGATCCCGGCGGCGAGCCAAGTCTTGCGCAGATGACGCAGATCGCGATCGATCGCTTGTCGCTTGCACCCTCGGGCTATGTGCTGCTGGTGGAAGCAGGCCGCATCGACCACGCACACCACTTCGGCAACGCCTATCGCGCGCTGGTCGATACCATCGCCTTGTCCGATGCGGTGCGGGTGGCGGTCGAATCCACCCGAGCGGACGAGACCCTGATCGTGGTCACCGCCGACCACTCGCACACGCTGACCTTTGCCGGCTACCCGGCGCGTGGCAATCCGATCCTCGGCAAGGTGCGTGGCAGCAGCGGTGAGCTCGAGGCGACGGCCGACTATGCATTGGACGAGCTCGGCCAGCCGTTCACCACCTTGGGCTATGCCAATGGACCTGGCTACAGCGGCGCATCGGATACCCAGCCCGAGGGCCCCAAGCGCTTCTTGCACGACTTCAGCGCGATGGCGAAGATCCGCGCCGGTCGGCCCGACCTGCGCGCCGTGGATACCGCCGCGCCAGACTTCCTGCAGGAAGCGACGGTTCCGCTCAAGAGCGAGACCCATGGTGGCGAGGACGTGGCGGTGTACGCTCGCGGTCCGGGCGCCGAGGCGGTCCGCGGCAGCATGGAGCAGAACGTACTGTTCCACATCATGCTGCAGGCGACGCCGCTGCTGCGCGCGCGGATCTGCGCTGCCGGACGTTGCAATGCCGACGGCATTCCCGTCGACGTGCCGCGACCGGACGACCTGAGCCACTGACCCTGCCAATGGAATCGAGCATGAGCGACGCTTATCACGCCCTGCATCTGGTCGCGCGCCCCGAGGGCTTGCCCAAGGACTCCGACTTCGCACTGCGCGGCCATCCGCAGGTCGAACTGGGCGATGGACAGATCCGGATCGCAGTGCGCTACCTGTCGATCGACCCGGCCATGCGCGTGTGGATGAGCGAGCAGAAATCGTACTGGCCGCCGGTCGCGCTGGAGGCGGTCATGCGTGCCAGCGGTATCGGCGAGGTCACCGAGTCGCGCCATCCGCGCTTTCCGGTCGGCGCCTGGGTCAGCGGCATGACCGGCGCGCAGGAACAGCTGGTCAGCGATGGCAAGGGCTTTCGCGCTTTCGATGCCAGTCAGCTGCCGCATCCGGCGTGGGCGTTGTCGGTGTTCGGCGCGACGGGCCTTACCGCATATTTCGGGTTCAATGAGATCGGCCGCCCGAAACCCGGCGAGACCGTGGTGGTTTCGGCGGCCGCCGGAGCGGTCGGGTCCACGGTGGTACAGATGGCGCGCAACTATGGCTGCCGGGTGGTCGCTATCGCCGGTGGACCCGACAAGTGCGCGTGGATCAAGGACGCGCTCGGCGCCGATGAAGTGATCGACTACAAGAACGAGAAAGTCGGCAAGCGCCTTTCCGAAACTTGCCCCGACGGTATCGACGTCTACTTCGACAATGTGGGTGGCGAGATTCTCGACGCGGTACTCAAGCGGCTGCGCCTGCACGCGCGCATCGTGCTGTGCGGCGGCATATCGCAGTACAACGCCACTGGCGCGGTACGGGGTCCGGCGAACTATCTGGCGCTGATCTCGGCGCGCGCGCGGATGGAAGGCTTCGTGGTCATCGACTATCTGGACCGCGCGGCCGAAGCACTCGCCGAGTTCGGTCCCTGGGTCGCCGCGGGCAAACTGAGCAGCCGGATCGATACGGTTGCGGGGCTGGCCCAGTTCCCCGACGCCCTGCGCCGCGTCTACAACGGTGCAAACTTCGGCAAACAGGTCGTTTCGCTGTAGCAAGCGCAATGCGTCCATGGCACTGTCTGGGCGTCGGGTTCCCGGCGCCCTGCAGGTCGTGCGGCCTTTGCCGCAACCGGACTTGGCGCCCGATGGCACCCGACCAGCGGAGATGCGATGAACGCGCAAACGATTTTTGTCCGCACGGCAATGGGTCGCGAACCGGCCATGGTGCGCATGCTGGGCCTGAGCGCCGAGCAGCGCTGGCTGCTGGAGCTGATCGATGACAAGCGCACGGTCGCGCAGCTTGCGATGGTGTGCAGCGACCTGCGCTACGGGTACACGGCGCTGGAGCGACTGGCAGTGTGGGGGCTGATCGCGCCGCTGCCGGCACCTGCGGCAGCACAGATCCGGTCTGCAGCAGCCAATCCGACGAGGCCTCAACGTCCTGCCAGCGGCAACGATGCGCAACTGCTCGCGCGCCTGCTGGCTGCCAAGCCGGTGACCGAAACGCTGCTCACGCGCGCGGCGCTCAATCCAGTATCGGCAAGCCGCTTACAGCGTCGCGCCTGAGTGGGGCCGCGCGGCCGTTGCCGCGCGATCGCGCGCTCAGAGCAGCGGCGCGATGTCCTTTTCGATGCTCTCGGGTTTATCGGTCGGCGCATAGCGCTGCACCACGTTGCCCTGCCCGTCGACCAGGAACTTGGTGAAGTTCCACTTGATCGCTTCACTGCCAAGCAGGCCCTTGGCTTGCGACTTCAGGTACTGGAACAGCGGATGGGTGTTGGCGCCGTTGACGTCGATCTTGGCGAACAGCGGAAAGCTGACGTCGTAGTTGAGCGAGCAGAAGCTGCGGATTTCCTTCTCATCGCCCGGCTCCTGATGGCCGAACTGGTCGCAGGGGAAGCCCAGCACCACCAGACCCGCATCCTTGTGCCGGCGGTACACCGCCTCCAGGCCCGTGTACTGCGGCGTGAACCCGCACTTGCTGGCGACGTTGACCAGCAACAGCACCTTGCCCTTGAACTCGCCCAGCGAGCGTTGCGTGCCATCGATATCGGTGGCGGTGAAGTCGTAGATGCTGGCCATGCAAACCTCTGGGTGCGGCGTGACAGTGTAACGTCTGCCAGCATCCGGACCGAGTGAATTGCCGGCGCATGCGTGCGGTACGGGTAGCAGGCTGCATGCCGGCACTGAACAGGGCGATTGACAGGATCGCGGCACTCACGCGAACCGGAGCCAAGGCGTCGCGACGCCTATCCCAATTCCGCCAGCAACTCGGCCCGAAAGCGGTGATAGTCGACCTCGGTCGCATGCCGCCGCGAACGCTGGAACCTGTAGTGCGGGTTGGCCTGCTCGCGGTCGATGCGAACCTGCAGATCGGCCGGACGCTGCCAGCGACCGGCAATCTCTCGCGCAGCGATGCGCGACTGGTAGTCGGCCAGCGGCCAGATGCAGCCCAGCGGCTGGAACAGACCGATGAAGTACAGATTGTCGACCGCGGCCGGGATCATCTTGCGGTACAGCGGTACGCCATGCGCGCCGACCCAAGGCACCAGCGCGGGATCGAGGAACGGAAAGCGCATGTTGTAGCCGGTCGCAAAAATCACCGCGTCGTAGGCCTCGCGCGCGCCGTCGGCGAACACCACGCTGGCGCCATCGAAGCTGCGGATCGCCGCACGCGGGTGGATGCGACCGTGACGGATGAAGTACAGCAGTTCGGAGTTGACGGTCGGATGCATCTCGAACACGCCGACCTCCGGCTCGGGCAGCCCGTAGTCGCTGTAGCGACCCTGCACCAGGCGCAGGACCCGACCCAGCAGCCACTGGCGCACGCCGCGCGGCAGCCACAGCAGTCGCGCGTTGTTCTCATCGCCGGGCCTGCCGCCCAGCAATTTCGGCACGATGTGCTGGCCGCGGCGCACCGACAGACCTACGTGCGCGGCAACCCGCGATAGCTCCACCGCCACATCGCAGGCGGAATTTCCGGCGCCAACCACCAGTACGCGCAGACCGCGGAACGGATCGGCACGTTTGAACGCATGCGAGTGCAGGACCTGGCCATCGAAGCGGCCGTCGACCTCGGGCAGGAACGGATCCCAGTGATGTCCATTGGCGACCAGAATTGCGTCGAAGTGCTCGCCGCGGACGACACCGGTGCTCGACAACTGCAGGGTCCAGCCGCCGTGATCGCTGCGGATCGCGCGATCGACCCGGGTTTCGAGCGCGATCCGCGGCGCCAGATCGAAGTGCGCGACATAGCGCTCGAAGTACGCCAGCACCTGAGAATGCGACGGATAGTCCGGATAGTCGTCCGGCATCGGAAAGTCTTCGAACGCGGACCAGCGCTTGGACGAGATGATGTGGGTCGTCTCGCATACGCTCGAATGCGAGGGGCCGGGCCGGAACACCCAGTTGCCGCCGATGCGCTCGCCCTGCTCGAAGGCCACTGCATCGTGGCCCTCGGCGAGCAACGCCTTGAGTGCTGCGATCCCGCTGGGTCCCGCCCCGATCACCGCAACGCGCTTGTGCATGGCCCCTCCCCTGCCCCGATACTCGCGCATGCCAAACCGGGCCTCAAGCAGCGCGGTCCAACCAGGGTCTGGCCCGGCGCATGCATTGCAAGTGGCGTCCGCGGATGTTGCGGCGCACAATAAGCGATCGGGACCGCCGCTCGCGACCCGGAGGAATCAGCGAATGCTCTACCACCTGCACGAATTCCAGCGTTCCATGCTCAGCCCGCTGATCTACTGGTCGGAGGCGAATGCGCGGATTCTGTCCGAGCCCGGCAGCTGGATGAGCCGGATTCCCGGCGCCAATCGTGTCGCGGCCGGCTACGAGCTGCTGTACCGGATCGGCAAGGACTACGAAAAGCCCGAGTTCAACATCCGCAGCGTGACCGCCCACGGCCACGAAGTACCGATCGTGGAGTATCGCGCGATCCAGAAGCCGTTCTGCAACCTGGTGCGCTTCAAGCGCTTCTCGGACGACCCGCAGACGGTGGGCGATCTCAAGGACGATCCGATCGTGCTGGTGGTAGCTCCCCTGTCGGGCCATCACTCTACGCTGCTGCGCGATACCGTGCGCACCCTGCTGGCCGAGCACAAGGTCTACATCACCGACTGGATCGACGCGCGCATGGTGCCGCTGGAAGCCGGCCCCTTCCACCTCGACGACTACATCGCCTACATCCAGGAATTCATCCGCCACATTGGCGCGCGCAACCTGCACATCATCTCGGTGTGCCAGCCAACGGTGCCGGTGCTTGCCGCGGTGTCGCTGATGGCTGCCGCCGGCGAGCCGACGCCGCTGAGCATGACCATGATGGGCGGCCCGATCGACACCCGCTGCAGCCCGACCAAGGTCAACGACCTGGCCACCACCAAGTCGCTGGCATGGTTCGAGGGCAACGTGATCCAGTTCGTGCCCAACAACTACCCGGGGCGCGGACGCCGGGTCTACCCGGGCTTCCTGCAGCACACCGGTTTCATCGCGATGAATCCGAGCCGGCATTTCCAGTCGCACTGGGACTTCTACGAGGACCTGGTCAAGGGCGATCTGAGCGATGCAGACTCGCACCGCTCCTTCTACGACGAGTACAACGCGGTGCTCGACATGCCGGCGGAGTACTACCTGGACACCATCCGCATCGTGTTCAAGGAGCATGCCCTGCCCAACGGCACCTGGATGGTGGACGGCAAACGCGTCGAGCCCGCCGCGATCCGCAACACCGCGCTGCTGACCATCGAAGGTGAATTCGACGACATCTCGGGGATCGGCCAGACGCGGGCAGCGCTGGATCTATGCAGCGGCGTACCGGCCAGGCGCAAGCGTCACTGGCTGGCCGAGGGCGCTGGTCACTACGGCATCTTCAGCGGTCGCCGCTGGCGCGAATCGATCTACCCGGAAGTGCGCGGATTCATTCGCGCGAGCATCAAGCGCTGACCGCAAGCGGTTCTTCGCGCTTGTTCCGGACTGCTATCGGCGGGCCTGCTGGCCGCTGCCGCCCTGGCGCAGGCTCTCGCGCGGCTGGCACTCCAGATAGCCGATCGCATCCCAGGCGTTGACCACGTCGAACACCTCGGCCATCGGCATCGCGCTGGCGGCCGCGATCTCGTGCAGGCGCGCCGGGCGCAGCATGGTGGCCGAAATGCGGTAGGCGCGTGGATAGTCCTGTGCGATCTTCAGCCACCGGCGCAATCGGTACACGCCACCCGGATCGAGATGTCGCGCAAGGTGGCCATCGCCCTTGAGTAGTGCCGCCAGCCAACGCAGTCGATGGTAGGGCTGGGCAGGCTGGCTTTCGCGCACGCCGGCGAGGCCGCCGTTGGTCAGCGGTAGCCAGTAGGAACGCTTCATCATCAGGCGGCAGTACGGCTCCAGGCTCGGCAGGTTGCCGGCGGTGTGGAACACGTGTTCCTTCGGATCGAGCACCAGAGCGGGCAGGTTGGGCGGCGCGATGCGGCTTGGCCCGCCCATCTTGGCGTCGTGCAGAAAATCGATCAGGTGGTGCCAGGTATCGTCGCGCGGTGCGAAGCGGCGCAGCGCTGGATCGATGTTGGTCGACAGCGACTCCACGCCGCTGCCGTCGATGCGACCGATCCGCAGCTGCGCGCGCTCGCCTGCCTCGCCGGTCCACTCGATCGCTGTCCGCGGGTCCAGCGGGTCGGGCATCAGGGTGCTGGGCTTGTTGGAGCTCGGATCGCGGCGGAACAGTGCTTGTGCTTCATCCACACCCGGCGGTGAGCACCAGGTCGGCGCATCGGCATCGAAATCGAAATCTCTTAACTCGGATTGCCAGTCCGTGTTCGATTCGGTGTGCTCTGGTTCGTCGAAAAAACCCGCGCCCTGCTCGATGGTCGACACCCCGATCTTGCTTGCCTCGGACGCGGCATCGAGCACCTGGCGCAAATCGTCGGCCTTGAAGGGACGCGGCAGCAGCAGATCACCGTGCACCGCGCCCGGCGTGGAGGTAACCACCACACAGCGCACGCCCGATTCAATGGCGCGGGTCCGCGCCATCTCACCACCCAGCTGTGACTGGTCGACGAGCAGAAGATCGGCGGTATCTTCGGTGCCCCAGCGCCAGCGCACCAGCAGGCGATCGGCAAGTATCCGCAACAGCAGGCGCAGGTGCGCCCGCTCCTCGTCGGTGCCGCTGACAAACTCGACTACGCGCTCACGCTCCACAGTTTCACCAGAAAACGTCCCGTGCTACGAATGCAGTCGAATATCATGACCGCCGCGATACAGCCGCCCTTTTTCTCAATTGTCTTTGTCCGTGCCAAACCGCTCCGTGCGATAGCGCTCTTTAGGTACAGCAATTACGACAGATCGTGCGGCGGTGACACCTTTTTTCGCAACTTCGCCTGATGCTTCTGCCGCAACGCGATTCAGCTTCGCTAGCTTTTGCCGAGCGGCAAACTGATGCTCGCGAGCGCCCGGGCCAGCAGACCGGCCGGCGCTGGCGAGGCAGGATCGCCGGCTCGCCGCAGGCGTTCGCGCGCACGGCACTCGATCAGTCCGATGCCATCCAGTGCCGCCACCGCGTCGAACACATCGACCATGCGCACGCTGGCCGCAGCTGCAAGCTCGTGCAGGCGGATCGGTCGCGACAGTGCGCGGACGATGCGCTGCTGGGCCGGGAAATCAGCCGCGACCTCGAACGGCGCGCGCAGCAGATACGACCCGCCCGGGTCCAGATGACGCGGCAACTGGCCAGCCGCCAAATGCATGCGGTCGAGCCAGCGCAGGTGCAGGTAGTCGCGCGCCGGTGCATGCTCGCGCAGCTCGCGCAACTGGGAATTGGTCAACGGCTGCCAATCGGAACTGCGCAGGGCAAGCTGCAGATACGGCTTGAGCCCCGCCAGCGGCGCATCGGCATGGAAGGCCTGCTCTTTCGGATCCAGTGCCAAATGCGGCAGTCCTTCGCGCACGATCCGACTCGGGCCACCGAGCAGGTCGCCATCGAGGAACTCGCGCAAGGCATGGCCGCTGTCCTTGCGCGGCCGGGGCGCGGCGGGGCTGACGGCTTGCTGGATGCCGCCGGCCGGTTCCGATGCGCCACGAAACACCGAACGCGCAGTCGGCGCGGCAACCGCAGCGACGCTGGCTGTGCTCAGCGTCGGCAGTGTCAGCGCTCCAGTGTCGCGCTCGCCGATCATCGGGCGCCGGAACAGCGACTCCGCGTCATCATGGCTTGGTTGAAGTACTGCAGGACCACGCTGGGGCCTGCCGACAGCGAGCAAACCGCCATCAACTGCGGGCCATTGCGGTTCGAGCTCCAGCGTGATGGAGCCTTGCGCGGGCGCTGGCGCATCTGCTGCGCCGCCGAGGCGCAAGCTGGCCACGCGATCGAGCGCGGCACGCAAGGTGTCGGCGCGAAACGGCCGCTGCAGGATCGTTTCGCTGGCGGCGGTGGCCACGACCGCATCGAGCAGGATGCAGCGTACTCCGCTCTCCTGGGCCCGGGTGCGCGCCATCTGGCCCGCCAGGGTGGCCGGGTCGATGAACAGGGCATCGGCGCGGTGCTCCTCGCCCCAGCGCCAGCGCGACGCCAGCGAGTCGCCCAGCTTGCGCATCAGCAGGCGCAGGTGGGCGCGATCCTCGTCGCTGGGTCCAATGTAGTCGATCGCCAGTTCGCGGGTCATGCTCGGCCTGCGCGCCCGCCGGGGAGTCCGGTTCGGGTCGTCGCACCTTGGGCGGTGCAAACCGCGTGCCGCGTGGCGGCAGAAATCCGCCGCACGCGACCACACGGTGTACATGCCGCGGCAAGCGGTGCGGATGAACCACCCGCAGATCGGCTCAGGGCGTCGCTGCAGGCAGCAGATAGCGCTCGTAGAACGCGGTCACCGCACGCTGCTGGGTGTCCCGATTGGCTTTCTTGCGGAAGCCGTGACCCTCGTCGCGTGCCAGCAGATACCACGCCTGCGCGCCATTGCCGCGCACCGCAGCGAGGATCTGCTCGGCTTCGCTGGCGGGCACCCGCGGGTCGTTGGCGCCGTGGATGACGAACAACGGGGCGCTGATCCGCGAAGCGTTGTTCAACGGCGCGGTGCGATCCATGAACGCGCGCATCCTGGGCACGCGCTCATCGCCGTATTCGACCCGGCGCAAGTCGACGCGGTACGGGCTGGTGTTTTCGAGGAAGGTGCGCAAGTGGCTGATGCCGACGATGCTCACCCCGCCGGCGAGGCGATCGGAGTACTCCACCAGCGCGGCCAGCACCATGAATCCACCGTAGGACCCGCCGTAGACCGCGACCCGCTTCGGATCGAACTCCTCGCGGGTGCCGATAAAGTCCAGCAAGGCGCCGATGTCGCGCACCGAATCCATCCGCTGCGCACCGTTGTCGGCATCCAGCCAGCTGCGCCCATAGCCCGCCGAGCCGCGCACGTTGGGCAGCACCACCGCTACGCTAAGTTCCTTGACCAGGAACTGCACCCAGCTGTCGAAGTTCGCCCGTCGCTGCGCCTCAGGACCACCATGGATGTCGATGACCACCGGAAACGGCCCGGGGCCGGCCGGTCGATAGACCCACGCGGGAATCTGCCGCATTTTGCCGTCGAGTTGGTCGAAAGTCGGAAAGCGCACCAGCTCGGTGTTGGCCCAGGCTTCGGGATCCAGACCGCCGGCCTCGCTGGCGGTCCAGCGCGTCACGCTGTTGCCCGCGATATCGATGGCGAACGCATCGCCCGGCAGCTGCGGCGCGCTCATGCTGTAGCCCAGTTGCGCGCCATCGGGCGAGAACTCCAGGCCCGCGATGACGCCCATTTGCGGCGCGTGCTCGCCGATCAGCTTGGCGGACGGAAACTCCAGCGCGCGGATCACGCTGTTGCCATCCTCGTTGTAAAGCGCCGCAATCCGCGTACCGTCCGCCGAGCGCACGATCGCTTCCACATCCCACGGACGCTGCGGGCCCCATGCGCTGCGCTTGCCGGTCGCCGGATCGAGCAGCGCGAGGCTGGCGAATTCGGTGCCGACGCTGGATGCGAACAGCAGCCGCTTACCCTGGTCGACATACAGCGCCGGGTATCCGCTGTTGTAGGTGCTCACGCCGCCGACGTCGGCGAGCTTGCGCAGTTTGCCGTCGGCGAGCACGACCTCATGCAGTTCGCTTCGATTGATCGACTCGGTGCGCACTACCAGCAAGCCGCGCCCATCGGGCGAAAAGTCGACCGGCGCCCAGCTGCCGGCGCGCTCGGTCATTACGCGCGCGCCGCCTGCCGGATCCCACAGCCAGACGTCGGTGTCGGTACCGTTGCGCCGCGTCGAGGCAAACGCGAGCTGGGTGCCGGCGTGGTTCCACAGCGGCACCGTGTTGCGCGCGCGGCCTTCGGTCAGTTGCTCGATCGCACCACTGCCCAGATCCAGCCGGAACAATTGGAAATATTCATCGCCGCCCCTGTCCTTGGCGAACACCAGCTGCGGCGTGTCACGGTTCGGACTGACCGCGACCGCCGATACCGGTTCCGGATAGAACGTCATCTGGGTGCGCGAAGCACCCGGTGCGCCCACCACGTGCAGCTGACTGGTTTCGCCGAAACGGGTCAGGATCGCCATGCCGGCGCCATTGGGCAGCCAGCCGGCGAAACTCGCCGAGCGGATGTTGCCGTAAGGTGCCTGCGCTGCCGCACGCGCAGCACTCGGCTCGACGACGTTCTCCAGCAGCAAGGCGCCGCGTTCGACGCGGGTCGGCTCGCTTGCTGCCAACGCGGGCTCGGACTGCGCGAGAGCCAGCGCCGGGATCAGCAGCAGCGTCGCGAACGCAGCGTGCAGTCGAGACGACGGAACAGTGCGCATTCCCTGCATGCCCATCACTCGGTGCGCACCGCGACGCCACGCGCCATCACGAAGCGCACTTTCTGCAACACCGCCACATCGGCCAATGGGTCGCCATCGACGGCGATGATGTCGGCCGATTTGCCGGGCGCCAGGGTCCCGGCTTCGGCCGACACCCCGAGCAGGTCTGCCGCGTCCACGGTGGCGGCGACCAGCGCGTCGCGTGCGCTCATGCCGCCGTAGCGCACCATCAGTGGAAACTCCTCGGCGTTGCGGCCGTGATCGGACACGCCTGCATCGGTCCCGAAGGCGATCCGCAACCCGGCCTTGCGCGCAGCGGCGATGTTGTTGCCGGTCGCGGCCAGTCGCTGCTTGATCTTGGCCTCGACCACCGCCGTGTAGACGCCCGTGCCGACGCGCTCGCGGTAGGCGATGGTCGGCGACAGCGTCGGCACCATGAAGGTACCGGTAGCGCGCATGGCATCGATGCCAGCGGCATCGATATACGTACCGTGCTCGATCGAATCGACGCCGGCGCGCGCGGCGGCCTCGATGCCGCGCGGTCCGTGCGCGTGGGCGGCGACTTTGAGCCCCAGGGTGTGCGCGGTCTCGACGATCGCCTGCATCTCGATCAGGGTGAAATGCTGGTCGAGCCCGCGATTTTGCTGGCTGAGCACGCCGCCGGTCGCGGTGATCTTGATCACATCGGCGCCGGCGCGCGACATCTCGCGCACGCGCGCCGAACACTGTTCGGGCCCGGTGCAGGTGTTGCCCTTGGACAGTGCCGCGGTGACCTCGGGACGGAATCCGTTGACGTCGCCGTGGCCACCGATGATCGATACCGCTTGCCCGGCGGCCACGATCCGCGGGCCGATCACGGTGCCCTCTGCAATCGCATCGCGCAATGCGTATGGCGCGCCACGCTCGCCACCAAGATCGCGCACGGTGGTGAATCCGGCGCGCACGGTGAGTGCCGCATTCTTCACCCCGATGATCGCGGCGCGCTCCGGCGTGTTGACCGCCGCCTGCCACCATGGCGTGGCCGGATTGCCGGTCAGGTGCACGTGGCTGTCGATCAGGCCAGGCAGCACCGTGCGCCCGCGCAGATCGATCTCGCGCACGGTATCGCCGGTTGCGAGCGCCGGCTGCACGCTCACCCCATCGAGGATCGCCTGCACCAGCCCGTCGCGCACCACGATGGTCGACGGCCCGCGCGGCGCCTCGCGCGCATCGACGATCAGTCGATCGGTCCGCAGCAGCACCACCTCGGCGGCCGGTGCAGCCATCGGCGCGAGCACCAGCAGGACAGGAATCAGTCGACGCATGGCAAACCTCCGCA
>JBBSDI010000086.1:0-11876 GCA_038249585.1 Lysobacterales bacterium
CCCCGCCGTGGCCAAAAGCGTCGTCCTGACCGATACCAACAACAAGGCCGTAAGCCTGCCGCTGGTCAGCGGCAGCATTGGACCTGATGCGATCGATATCGGCAAGCTGCACAAGGAAACCGGGCTGTTCACCTACGACCCCGGCTTCATGTCCACCGCCAGCACGCGCAGTGCGATCACCTACATCGACGGCGACGCCGGCGTGCTGCTGTATCGCGGCTACCCGATCGAACAGCTGGCCAAGCACTCGAGCTTTCTCGAAGTGTCCTACCTGCTTCTCAATGGCGAGTTGCCCAGCGCAAAACAGTTCGGCGACTTCGACCACGAGATCACCCATCACACGATGATGCGCGAGTCGATGCGCCACTTTCTGAACGGCTTCCACTACGACGCGCATCCGATGGCGATGATGTGTGCAGTGGTCGGCTCGCTGGCGGCCTTCTACCACGACTCGACCGATATCGACGATCCGAAACAGCGCTATCTCGCCGCGATCCGCCTGATCGCCAAAATGCCGACCATCGCCGCGGCCGCCTATCGCTACACGATCGGATGGCCGATCCGCTTCCCGCGCAACAACCTCGAGTACTGCACGCGCTTCCTGCACATGATGTTCGAGGTGCCCTCGGAGCGGCTTGAACTGCCGCCGGTTGCGGCCAAGGCGCTCGACCTGCTGTTCATCCTGCATGCCGACCACGAGCAGAATGCATCCACCTCGACGGTGCGCCTGATTGGCTCCACCGGCGCCAATCCCTACGCCTGCATCGCCGGCGGGATCGCGGCACTGTGGGGCCCCGCGCACGGCGGCGCCAACGAGGCGGTGCTGAAGATGCTGCAGGAAATCGGCACGCCCGACCAGGTCGGCAAGGCCGTGGAGAAGGCCAAGGACAAGAACTCCGGCTTCCGCCTGATGGGCTTCGGCCACCGGGTGTACAAGAACTACGACCCACGCGCGGCGATCATCCGCGAGATGACCCACAAGGTGCTGGCCGATCTGGGCGTATCCGACCCGCTGCTCGACGTGGCGCTCAAACTGGAGGAAGCCGCGCTCAAGGACCCGTATTTCATCGAGCGCAAGCTGTATCCGAATGTCGATTTCTATTCGGGTCTGATCTACAAGGCGCTCAATATTCCGACCGAGATGTTCACCGTGATGTTCGCGCTCGGGCGCACGCCAGGCTGGATCGCGCATTGGCTGGAACAGAACGTCACCCCGGACTCCAAGATCGGTCGGCCGCGACAGGTCTACACCGGGGCCGCGCAGCGCGACTACGTGCAGATCGGCGAGCGTTGAAACGCGGGCTCAGTCGAAGCTGCTGACCTCGGTCAGCAGGCGCTGCAACTCCGACCCGTTGGCGCGCGGGCGAGGCTTGCCATCGAGCCCGTCGCGGGGCGCGGTGCGCTGCGCGGAGAGCGGCAACACGGTCAACAGGAATTCCACGCCATCGGCGCTGAAGCGGTACTCCGGCGCTTCGATGACAGCACCTGAAGCGAGTGCGACGCGCCGGCTGCGCTCGTCGATCGGGATTCGACGTTCGACAAGGAAGCGCTGCAACGCGGCGCTGTCGTCGCTGTGCAGCTGCAGGCAAACCGCGGCACCCGCATCGGCGGTGCCGTCGAGCACGCTGCCGACCAGGCGCGGCTCGAACAGGGCGAAAAAGCGCATTGCTTCGAGTGCGGCCTCGCGCAGGCTGCGCAGCGCATTCGGCTGGCGTTCGCCGCGGAACAGACGCTGATGCTGGCGCAGCGCGGCCTCTATCTCGTCCTGGTCGGGCAAGTCGCGCGGGTCCTCGATGCCCAGTCGCTGGGCAGCCTTGCGGCGTGCGCCCGCGAAATCGCCATCGCCGCGCTCCGACAGCAGGCGCGCCGCAGCGACAGCGACCTGCTCGCGGCGTCCGCGCGCACCCGCTGCATGGCGTCGCGGTGGTAGCTCGCTGGCCATCAGAAAATCTCGTAGCTGTGCTTGTCGCCGTCGGCTTGCGCGTCGAGTTGATCGCGCATGGCCGCCAGCCGCGCAATGTCATCGACCTTGAACACCTCCAGCACGCCGCCATCGCCGTCGAGCGCGCCGAGCAGGCGTCCGCTGGACGGGTCGATGCGCGCGGTGGTGATGCCAGTCGGCACTTCCAGCGGAGTCTCGGCAACACCATCGAGCGCGACCCGCATGAAATCGGTCCACACCGGCAGGGCGGTGCGGGCCGCGAACTCGCCACGCCCCAGCGGGGTGAAATCATCGTGACCCATCCACGCGGTCGCGACGAGGCGGTCGTTGAAGCCGGAGAACCAGGCGTCGCGGAACTCGTTGGTGGTGCCGGTCTTGCCGGCCAGATCATTGCGCCCGAGTACCATCGCGCCGCGACCGGTGCCGCGGCGGACCACGTCGCGCAGCAGCGAGGTCATCAGATAGGCGTTGCGCGCATCGATCGCGCGCGGTGCCAAGCGTATTGCGAGCGTTGCAGCGGCAGATTCCGGCGCCGCACCTGGCACCGGCGCCGCAGCCGGTGCCGCGGCCGCGACATTGCCAAGCAGGGCGCCGAGGTCCTGCGCGGTTGCGGTCGAGCCTCCGGTCTGGGCCAGGCGTTCCGGACAGCGTGCACAGACCCGCGCCGGGTCGGCGCTGAATACCACCTTGCCCTGGTCGTCTTCGATCCGACTCACGAACCAGGGATCGATCAGATATCCGCCGTTGGCGAACACCGCAAAGCCGCGAGCCATCGCGATCGGCGGCACCGAACTGGTGCCCAGCGCCAGCGACAGATTTTCCGGCAGTGCTTCGGGCGTAAACCCGAAGCGACCGATGTACTCGCGCGCAAAGCGGATGCCGATCGCGTCGAGGATGCGCACCGACACCAGATTGCGCGACTTCACCATCGCTTCGCGCAGTCGCAT
This sequence comes from Lysobacterales bacterium, assembly GCA_038249585.1. Lineage (GTDB taxonomy): Bacteria > Pseudomonadota > Gammaproteobacteria > Xanthomonadales > Ahniellaceae > UBA4656. The sequence continues at coordinate 2,890 of JBBSDI010000086.1, forward strand.
CGGACCCTCGAACTTGTCGTCGTCGTTGGATGGCCTCCACATGCCGTCCGGACGCGAGGGATCGGGGAACACCAGCGGTGCGTCGTTGACGATACTGGCGGCCGTGAACCCGCGCTCGAACGCAGCCGAGTACACGAACGGCTTGAAACTCGAGCCCGGCTGGCGATTGCTCTGGGTCGCGCGGTTGAACTTCGACAGCCCGAAGCTGAAGCCACCGACCAGAGCCTGGATCGCCCCGTCCTCAGGCGACAGGGCGAGGAGCGCGGCTTGCGCGCGCGGTAGCTGGGTAAGGGTCCAGCCGCCCTCGGCGCCACGCATCAGGCGCACCACATCGCCGCGCGCGAGCAGATCGGAGGCTTTGCCCGGTGCCGGGCCGCGCGAGTTTTCGTTGATGTACGGCCGCGCCCACGCCAGGTCGGCCAGCGGCAGTTCGATGGTCTGGCGATCGAACAGGTAGATCTCGGCCGCGTCGTCGGACACCACCGTCACCAGTCCGGGGATGAGGCCCGCCAGCGGGCGGAAACCGGCCAATTGCTGATCCCATTGCGGCGGACCGCTGCCTGCGGCCAGTTCCAGGCGCGCTTCGGTGCCGTGCCAGCCGTGGCGGCGGTCGTAGGCGGCCAGCGCATCGCGCACCGCGCGGTTGGCGCCCTCCTGCAGGCGCGAGTCGATGCTGGTGTGCACCACATAGCCCGCGTCGAGTGCCTCGGTGCCGAGCTTCTCGACCGCGAACAGGCGCACCATCTCGGCCAGGAACGGCGCCTCGACTTCGATCGGCGGCTCGTGCGGCATCGCGGTGTCTGCCACCGCGACTGCTGCGGCATGCCGATCGGCCGTGATGAAGCCCTCCTCCAGCATGCGCTGCAGTACATAGTTGCGCCGCTGCAGTGCGCGCGGCGGATTGTTCACCGGGTTGCCGCTGCTGGGGAACTTGGGGATCGCCGCCAGCATCGCCGCTTCGCCCAGCGTCAACTGGTCGAGCGTCTTGCCGTAGTAGAAATCGGCTGCCGCTGCCACGCCGTAGGCGCGATAACCGAAGAAGATCTTGTTCAGGTAAAGCTCCAGGATCTCGTCCTTGGACAGCTCCTGCTCCATCTTCAACGCAAGGAAGATTTCGGTCAGCTTGCGGGTGAACGAGTACTCGGCGCTGAGGAAGAAGCCGCGCGCCACCTGCTGGGTGATGGTGCTGCCCCCCGGCACCCGTTCCCGGTCGGTGCTGGCCAGCAGCCACACCGCGCGGGCGATGCCGACCAGGTCGATGCCCGGATGCTCGTAGAAGCGCGCATCCTCGATCGCGATGAAGGCCTGGCGGACCTTCTCGGGGACCGCTTCGACCGCGACGGGGGTCCGCCGGGTCTCGCCGAACACCGCTATCAGCTTGCCGTCGGCGCTGTATACCCGCATCGGCACCTGCAAACGAATGTCACGAATCTCGGCCACATTGGGCAGGCGCGGCGCGATCAGCCAATAGGCCGTGCCGATCGCGGCAGCTGTCAGGACCACCCCAACCAGGGCGAAAATGAGCCCCCACTTGATGATTCGGCGGATCCAGCGCATCGGAAACGGGTTCGAAGAGGTGGGGTGAGCCGCCGAAAACGCGGCCGGCCGCACAGTATAGATCGGGACGAGAACGCATCCTCCGCCCCCGGGATGGCCATTCCCGGGCGGGTTGCAGGCCCGCGGCCCGGTGGGGTTTCACGGGGGGTCCTGGGCAGCCAATAACGTGCCCGTTGCCAAGTGGTTAACTTTTGGATTTAATGTAGTGGCGCATCTTTGGCTCGTAAGAGCCCGTGGGAAGGGGAAAAAGTGTGGGCCTGCTCAGCACGAATACACCGCCCCTGATCGGGGTGGACATCAGCTCGACAGCCGTCAAGCTCCTGCAGCTGACCCAGTCCGGTGGTCGCTACCGGGTGGAGCACTATGCCGTCGAGCCTCTGCCACCCAACGCGGTGGTGGAAAAGAATATCGTCGAGGTCGAGGCGGTCGGTGAGGCGATCAAGCGGGCATTCGCCCGCTCTGGCGCCCGCACCCGGGCCGCCGCTGCGGCCGTCGCCGGCTCGGCGGTGATCACCAAGGTGATCCCGATGCCCGCCGACCTGTCCGAAGACGACCTCGAAAGCCAGATCCAGGGCGAGGCCAACCAGTACATCCCCTACCCGCTGGAGGAGGTCAGCCTCGACTTCGAGGTGATCGGTCCGGTCAAGGACAATCCCGACATGATGAACGTGCTCCTCGCCGCCTCGCGGACGGAGAACGTGGACGTGCGGGTCGCAGCGCTCGACATCGGCGGGCTTTCCGCGAAAGTCGTCGACGTCGAAGCCTTTGCGATGGAGAACGCCTACAAGCTGGTCGCCGACCAGCTGTCGGTGCCCAAGGACGCCACGGTGGCGGTGGTCGACATCGGCGCGACCATGACCACCCTGATCGTGCTCAAGAACCAGCGCACCATCTACACCCGCGAGCAGGTCTTCGGCGGCAAGCAGCTCACCGATGAGGTGATGCGCCGCTACGGCCTGTCGTACGAAGAGGCAGGCCTTGCCAAGCGTCAGGGCGGCCTGCCGGAAAGCTACGAGATCGAAGTGCTGGAGCCGTTCAAGGAGGCGATGGTCCAGCAGATCAGCCGCCTGCTGCAGTTCTTTTTCGCAGGCTCCGAGTACACCAAGGTCGACCAGGTGGTGCTGGCCGGCGGCTGCGCTTCGATCTCCGGCATCGCCGAGATGGTCGAGGAGCAGCTCGGCGTGCCGGCGATCGTGGCCAACCCGCTGGCCGGCATGGCGCTGTCGCCGCGGGTCCAGGCGCAGACGCTGCAGCAGGACGCGCCGGCCCTGATGATCGCCTGCGGGCTGGCACTGCGGAGCTTCGACTGATGGCCAGAATCAACCTGCTCCCGTGGCGCGAAGAGCGCCGCAAGCTGCGCAATCGGGAAGCGCAGACGGTACTGTTCGCGACCGCGTTCGCAGCGGTACTGGCGGTGCTTCTGATCGTGTTCCAGTACGGCCGCCTGATCGATGGCCAGCTGGCGCGCAATCAGCTGCTGGAGACCGAAATCGCCGCCGTCGATCTCAAGATCAAGGAAGTCGAAGAGTTCGAGAAGGAGCGCTCGCGCCTGCTGTCGCGCAAGCAGATCATCGAACAGTTGCAGTCGAGCCGCTCGGTGATGGTGCACCTGTTCGACGAACTGGTGCGCACGCTGCCGGAAGGCGTACGGCTGGCCTCGATCAAGCAGGCCGGCGACACCCTGACCATGGAAGGGTCGGCCGAGTCCAACGCGCGGGTGTCGGAGTACATGCGCAAGCTCGAGGGTTCGCAGTGGCTGGGTAATCCCGACCTGCAGAGCGTCGAGGCCAAGGGCACCGACAAGCGCAACCGCTATGTGTTCATCCTGCGCGTCGCGCTCAAACGCCCCAAGATCGAGGGTGAGGAGACCGGACTCGACGGCGCCGAGCCCGCGCTGGCTGGAGCACCGGGGGGGGCCGCGCGATGAAACTGAGCGAATTCGACCTCAAGGATCTGGACTTCCAGCGCATGGGCTCATGGCCGACGCCGGTCAAGGCGATCATTGCATCGCTGGTGTTCGTGCTGATCCTCGGTGCCGGCTGGTGGTTCTATGTTCAGCCCAAGCGCGAAGCGCTGGCCGGACACGAGGCCAAGGAAACCGAGCTTGTCGACCAGTTCCGCTTCAAGCAGGGCAAGGTGGTCAACCTGCCGGAGCTGAAGAAGCAGCTCGATGAGATGAAGGAACTGCTGCGCCAGATGTTGCGCCAGCTGCCCAGCAAGACCGAAATGGCCGACCTGCTGGTGGATATCTCGCAGACCGCGCTGTCGACCGGCATCGACAACCAGAAATTCGAGCCGGGCCCGGAAATCGTCAAGGAGTTCTACGCCGAGAAGCCGATCAGCCTGCGCATGGTGGGCACCTACCATCAGTTCGGGTCGTTCGTCAGCGGCGTGGCCTCGTTGCCGCGGGTGGTGATCCTGACCATGCACGACATCTCGCTCAAGCCGCAGGAAGCCGCCGCCGGTCGCAGTTCCAATGCGCGCGGATCGGTGGGCGGAGCCGGCAACCTGGTGCTCGAGGGCACGGTTCGTACATATCGCTACGTCGACGAAGACGAAGCGGCGGAAGTTGCCGCAGCGAATGCCCCGCCGACCGGGAGCCAGTGAGATGTCGACTCCCGCTATCCATTCGAACCCGGCCAGCCTGCTCCGACTGCTGGCCATTGCGGCCCTGAGTCTGGCAATCGCTGGCTGTTCGCGCGGCACCGGCGATCTGCAGGTCAAGATCGACGAGATCAAGGTGGTGAAAGGCGCGCCGCTGGAGCCGCTGCCGGTCATGAAGACCTTCGAGGTCTTCGAGTACGGCGCACAGTCCATGCGCGATCCGTTCACGCCCAGCGTGGAGGAGGAAGTCACCACCCAGCAGGGACCACGGCCGGACGTCGATCGCGCGCGCGAGGCGCTGGAAGCGTTTCCGCTCGACGCCCTGGACATGGTCGGCACGCTGGGCTTGAGCACCGACGTGACCGGGCTGGTGAAGGACCCCGATGGGGTCATCCATCAGCTGCGTTCGGACAATTACCTGGGCCAGAATTTCGGCCGCATCACCGGCATTTTCGAAGACCGGATCGAGCTCGTCGAGCTCATTCCCAACGGCGTAGGCGGCTGGATCGAACGTCCTGCGTCGATCGCGCTCGGCGATCAATAACCCACTGGGGGTATTTGGCATGATCACCACCAATCTGTTCCAGTCCCGTCGGACCGAAGCGCACACGCTTCGACCCCGCGGTTTGGCCGCGCGCTTGATCGTGGCAGTGCTGGCATGGATGCCCGCAGCAGCGATGGCGCAGAACGTCCTCGAAGCGGTCACCTTCAATCCCGGGCCCGGTGGGCAGGTCGATGTCGTCATGACGCTGTCGCAGCCGGCGTCCGGTCCGAAGCTGTTCACGACCGATACGCCGCCGCGCATCGCGATCGACTTCGACAACACCCGCAACGGTCTGGCCGAGCGCCGCATCGCGGTGGGCGTGGGTGCTGCCACCGCCATCTCGGCGATAGAAGCTGCCGGTCGTACGCGGGTAGTCGTCGAGCTGGTCCGGCCAACCGCGTACACCACGCGGATGGAGGGCAACAACCTGATCCTTTCGGTGGGCACCGGCGGCACGGCATCGGCTGGCCAGTCGATCAACAGCAACGATCCCAGCAAGGCCGTGTCGGGCCGGCCGGAGATCTCCAACGTCGACTTCCGCCGCGGCAAGAATGGCGAAGGCCGGGTGATCGTATCGTTCACCAGCGATGGTGTTGCCGCCGACCTGCGCAAGCAGGGCGAGCGCGTGATCGTCGAGCTGCGCAACGTCGCCCTGCCGCCGCAGTTCGCGCAGCGGCTCGATGTGACCGACTTCGCCACCCCGGTCGAGTCGATCGAAACCCGCTCCCTGCCGAACGGCGTGCGGATGGAAATCGTCGCTGCCGGCGCATTCGAACAGTTGGCCTACCAGACCGGCTCGGAGTACGTGATCGAGATCTCGCCCGTGCGCGTAGAGACCGAAGCGGAAAAACTGATGAAGGAGCCGGAGTACGCCGGTGAACGTGTCACCTTCAATTTCCAGGATATCCCGGTGCGTTCGGTGCTGCAGTTGATCGCCGACGTGTCCGAGCTCAACGTGGTGGTGGCCGACAGCGTCAGCGGCAACGTGACCCTGCGACTGGTCAACGTGCCGTGGGACCAGGCGCTGGATATCATCCTGCAGGCCAAGGGTCTGGACAAACGCCGCCGCGGCGGCGTGATCTGGGTAGCCCCAACTGCCGAAATCGCCGCCCGCGAACAGGCGCTGGAAGATGCGCGCATTGCGCTGGAAGACCGTGCCCCGCTGATCTCGGAATACATCCCCATCAACTACGGCAATGCCAAGAGCATCGCCGAACTGCTCACCAATGACACCTTGCGCGCCCAGGGCGGCGCAGCCGGTGGCGCGGGTGCCTCGCAGTCGGCGCAGCGCTCGGGCGGTTTCCTGTCCACTCGCGGCAGCGTCACCTTCGACGATCGTACCAATACGCTGCTGATCAACGACACCGCCGAGAAGATCACCGAAGTGCGCCAGTTGATCGCGTTGCTCGACCGTCCGGTCGACCAGGTGTTGATCGAATCGCGGATCGTGATCGCCGATGAGACCTTCGGGCGCGAGCTCGGTGCGCGCTTCGGCATCAGCGGTGCCTACGAGGACCGCGACGGCAATGTGATCAGCACCGGCGGCAGCTCCGCTGCGACCGACAACATGCTCAATGAGGCGATGGCCAATCGCCGCCAGGGCCGCACCAGCGGCTTGCCGGTCGGAGTACCTTCCGCGCCGGGCGGCGGCATTCTGGTGCCGAGTCTCGGCCAGCGCCTGAACGTCAACCTGCCGTTGACCAATGCGGCCGGCAGCTTTGCGCTGGCGGTGCTCGGGCAGGACTATCTGCTCGACCTCGAGCTGTCGGCGCTGAGCCAGGAAGGCAAGGGCGAGGTGGTCTCATCGCCCCGCGTGATTACCGCCAACCAGCGCGAAGCAGTGATTCGTCAGGGCGATGAGATCGGCTTTGTGACGATCTCGGGCACTGGCAGCAACGTTGCTGCGATCCCGAACGTGCAGTTCAAGGAAGTTCTGCTTGAACTGAAGGTCACGCCGACGATCACCCAGGATCAGCGCGTGTTCCTGGCGATGAACGTCAAGAAGGACGAACTGGCCGGATTCATCGATACCTCGATCGGTTCGGTCCCGCAGATCACCAAGCGGGAAATCAATACGGCCGTGCTGGTCCAGAATGGTCAAACAGTAGTGCTTGGCGGTGTATACGAGTTCAGCAGCCGCAAGGATCTGACCAAGGTGCCGTTCCTCGGCGACGTGCCGGCGTTGGGCAACCTGTTCCGATCCACCACGACCACCTCCAACAAGGCCGAACTTCTGATCTTCGTGACCCCGAAGATCCTCGACCAAGGCAACCGCTAGGACCGCGATGGGACCTGTCGGAACCAAATTTTCGAATCGGAGAAACCCCATGAGATTCCTGTCCAAGGCCGTGTTCGGAGTTCTGGCCAGCGTGCTGCTGGCCAGCTGTGGCGGTGGCGGCGGCGGCGGCAACGACTCGGCCTTCCAGCCCCAGGGCATCCGGGTCACGGTGACGCCCGCCAGCACCGCAAGCACGCCCTCGTCGCTGGTTGGCGTAACGGTGCGCGTGACCGGCGACAATGGCGCGGCGCTGCCCGATGGAACGGCCGTGCGCGTGCAGGTCTCGCCGCCCGGCGTTGGCCTGTTGTCGACCGTGCAGGCCGGCGGCACCTTTCCGCCCAACCAGGGCGGTACCGCGGTGCTCAATGAGAGCGTGACTGCATCGCTCGCGGGTGGACTGGCGAACTTCCGCCTGCATACTCGCGCGGTCGGCACCGCGACCATCACCGCATCGGTGACCGATCCGAACGCACCGCAGCGCAACGTGACTGGCGCTGCATCCGTCGGCGTTGCAGCAGGCGCGCCGACCGATCAGCGACTGACGATCCAGACGACCGCAACGACATTGCCGGTCAATCCGATCGGCATCAACTATGCCTCGCCGTACTTCGCCGATCTCACCATCACCTGGCGCAACCTCGATGGCACGCTGGTGACACCGCGCGATGACTCCGATTTCGTAGGCGCCTCGATCTCGCCCGTCTCGGTCGGCGTCTTCACCACCCTCGACGATCCTGAAACCCAGGACATCAACGAGCGCCTGATCGCGCTCGGCCAAGGGCCGCTCAATGTGGTGGCAGGCCGCAGCATCATTTCGGTGTTCTCGCGCAATACTCCCGGAACCGCGACCCTGACGGTCAGTGCGGTCGACCAGATCACCGGTGAAACCGTGAGCGCGGTGCAGGAATTCCGCGTCGTCAACGGTGTTGCAGCCGTTCCGGGTGCGGTGGTCTTCATATCCGACACCTCGCCGTTCTACATTCAGGGCATCAACGCAATCTCCAGCAAGCCGATCGAAATCGCCGTGTTCGACGGCGCTGGCGCGTTGGTGCCGAATGCGGCCCCAGGGGTGAACAACCTGCGCGTGGAGCTGCAATCGCAGCTCAACGGTGGTGAGCGCCTGATCGGCGTGAATGCCGCTGGCAACCCGGTGCAGGGTGCATCGATCGTGACGCGCACCAACAATGGCCAGGCCAATCTTGCGTTGCAAGCGGGCACGGTCGCCGGCAGCGTCATTCTGCGCGCCACCGCAGATCGGGCCGACAACAACGTCGACAACGGCATTACCGATCCGGTCGTATCCACGCGCCAGTTCACGATCTCCGACGGTCGTTTGTTCGACCTGCAGATCCAGACCGGCAACTTCGACCCGGTGAGCAGCCAGGTTGCGGGGCCGCCCTCTGGCAACAGCAATCCCGACGCGACCTATCAGTTCCTCGTCACCGCACTGGCTACCGATCGCTTCGGCAATCCGGTGCCGGCCGGCGCCGAAATCCGTTTCGGTCTGATCGACGAGCCGCAGGCCGCAGGCGAGTTCCTGATCCGCGGCAACGACGGCAACCCGCAGGAAAACGGCATCGGCTTCGTAGCGCTCGGTGGTGCATTTACCACCGCTGGCGGCGGCGTTGGTCCAGGCGACACGCTGGTCGTGTTCGCCGAAGACATCCCGGGCAACCGCGACATGGAAGCCGCACGCACCGTGGCCGCCGTGCAGAGCCCGAGTCAGCTGACCGTGACCCAGCCGTTCAACCCGAACGATGTCACCGGCACTTCGGTCGATGCAGGCCCGATCTATCCCTATGTGATCGGTCGTGCGGCGGACGCCAATGTGCGCGCCAGCGGCCTGACCGATTCGGCAGGCGTGGCCGCCAGCGTCGTGACCTACCCGGCGCGGCGTCTGGGCAAGCGCATCATCCTGTGGGCGCAAGGCAACGGCGCGTTGATCACGGGCGGTCGCCCGCGCATCGTCAGCGATGTCGAATCGTTCAACCTTGCCGGCGCGGG